>DASSGE010000034.1:0-2484 GCA_035693605.1 Binatia bacterium | reverse complement strand
TAATTTCTTAATGGCGGGGACCGATAATACCAAGGCGAAACTCCTGCGCGGCGTGGTGCAGGATAACGTCGACATCGTGCAGGGCGTTCGGACCAAGCGGGCCATCAAGCGTAAGCTGTCGCTGCGCTACTGGTTTTCAGTGGGCATCGGCATGGCGGGACTTGTCTATCTGGCGATCCCGTCGCAAGTGGTTTCCACGGCCAAGACGCCGCCAACCGAGGCGGTCGGCACAGTCTCTGCCAGAAACATCGCGCAAACGCCGGAGTCCGAGGCGCCGCTCGACTCCCCTCGCCCGTTGGATAAAAAGGCCGTGCCGCTGGCGATCAAGCGGATCATCATTGACCCCGGTCATGGCGGCGAGTCCGGCGCCATATCGGAATCGGGCGTCATGGAAAAAGAAATCACGCTGGACGTCGCCCTGCGACTACGCCGTTTGATGGAGAAAGAGCCTTACGAAATCCTGCTCACGCGCCAAACCGACCAGTTGGTACCGCTCGACAAGCGGGTGGCTTTCGCCAATGAAAACAAGGGCGATTTATTCGTCTCAATCCATGTAAATTCGATGGAGCCGAAGTCGATTCGCGCCCTGGAAACCTACTATGTCGGTCCCACGGATGATCCGGCGACGCTTAAGCTGGCAAGCATAGAGAACAAAGACTCGGGCTATTCGTTATCGGACTATAAGCAGATCTTGGAAAAGATCTATGTCGACGCACGCCACGATGAATCCCGCACCCTGGCCAAGACAATCCAAGCCCAGCTGCATCATTCACTCAAACGAGTCAATCCGCGGCTGGAAAACCGCGGCGTCAAAACCGCCCCCTTTGTGGTTTTGATCGGCACGCAAATGCCAGCGATTTTGGTCGAGATCTCGGTGTTGTCCAACGATGAAGAGGTAAAGTTATTGACAAAAGAACATTATCGCGAAAATATCGCCCTGGCCCTGCTCCAGGGCATCAAGAATTACGCGCGCAATTTCAACGCCCCCTAGAGGAAAGGCAATTAGGTCATGGAAGAAAGCAACGAACCCCTTTGCGTCGGCATCGATCTCGGCACCTCGCGCAGTTCGATCTCCGCGTCCAACGGCGAACGGCATGTGATCGACAGCTACGTCGGATGGCCGCTGGATATGGTGGCGCGCAAGATCGTGAAGAAGAGCATCTTGATCGGCCGCGAAGCCTTGGATAATCGTTCGATGCTCGATCTGCGCCGCCCGCTCGAACGCGGCATTATGAAGGAAGGTTCGGAGAAGGACCAAGAGGCGGTCCAGGAAATCTTGAAACATCTGATCAACCTGGCGGGCATCAAACAAAAAGGCAAAAACAAGTCAAAAGTGCGCGCCGTTGTCGGCGTGCCCGCGGAAGCCTTCCGCGTGAGCCGGCAAAACTTGCGCAATACCATGGAAGGCATCGCCGACAGTGTCATGCTGGTTTCCGAGCCGTTTGCTGTCGCCTACGGTTTGGAAGCGCTGCTGCACGCCCTGGTGATCGATATTGGCGCCGGCACAGCAGATTTTTGCGTCATGCAAGGCCGATATCCGACGGAGGATGATCAGCGCACGCTGCCCGCTGCCGGCGATTCCATCGACGAGCAGCTGGAAAAACTCGTTCGCGAGCGCCACCCCGAAGCGCAGGTCTCAGTGCATATGATCCGGCAGTGGAAAGAACGCTGGAGCTTTGTCGGCGAACCTAAAGACCGTGTCGTCGTCAACGCACCGGTCAAAGGCAAAGCCACTGAACTCGACATTACCAATGAGATACGCGCCGCCTGCGAAAGCATCCTCCCGCCGATCTGCGAGACATTGACCGATCTACTGTCGAAGGTCGAACCGGATTTCCAGGACAAAGTTCGCAACAACGTCATTCTTGCCGGCGGTACTTCGTCGATTTCCGGGCTTTCCGACGCAATCCAAAAGGCTCTCTTTGAGCTCGGCGGCGGCCGAGTGACCGTGGTCAAAGATCCGGTATTCGCCGGCAGCGACGGTGGCTTGGCCATTGCCCGCGATGCGTCAAGTTCGGACTGGGAGAAGTTGTCACTCTAAAAGTGCGTGCGCCGGATAATTTTCTGTGATGGAAAGTTGGACGAATTGCTCGCTGGCGTTCGCCGCCGGCATCGGGGTGGGCATCGCGCTGGCGAGCCTCAAGCCCTACATTTTTATCGGCAAGAAACGACGCACCGAGCTGGTCGTCGCGCGCCGCCGTATTCTCGCGGGCATCAAGGAAAAACATGAGAAAGAGATCTTAGACGAAGCCTTCCGCACGACCGACGCGATCAAAGGCGAGCTCGATAAGTCATTGCAGACGCTGCAGCGCACTTTGAACGCCGTCAAGGTCCCGACGCCGTCCGAGTCACCAGAGAACGAAAACATCATTCAGATATCGAACCCTGTCAAATCGGGCCAGTCGGCATCCTAGTTTACCCGTCTACCGTGAGCATACTCGGCACCGCGCCTCGTCAAATATATTGACAAGGCGCGACGGGCAT
>DASSGE010000033.1:0-4516 GCA_035693605.1 Binatia bacterium | reverse complement strand
CCCGGCCGAGTTAGTGACGAGACCGCTTTCAAGTTAAGCGCCGCGCCCAACAAAATTCGGGAATTTGATTCTGAGCCAACTGGATGGCATAAGCGCCACCGGCTCGATGACTGTCAAGACAATCTTTATCATCAGCCGGAGAAGATGTTGATGTTCGCCATTCTTGTCGACGCGATTTCTTGCTTTGACAAATTGTCCGCTGCGGCGGGAATGGGGCGCAGGAGGAGATGGCTCGAGGCTAAGAACTGGCTGTGGAGTAACCGGCAAGACTGGCCGTTTTCGTATCGTAACGTTTGCGAGTCCTTGGGATTCGACCCGGATTATTTGCGCCGCGGGCTGCTCGCCCGGATCAATACGGCAGCGCCGGTTAGTTACCGCGGAGAAGCGAACGGTTTCAGGATGAAGAAAACTTATCGTAGCGGGCACTAGAGGTCTATTGTGAAAGGCAAAACCCGAAAAATCCTGGTTGTCTGTTCTGGTGTCGGCGACGCGCTAGAAGCACAGCTAGATTGCCGCGGCTGGCAAGCAATCTTGGCGCCCGACGCGAAGACCGCGATCGCCCGAGCGCGCAAGGAGCGCTTCGATCTCGCAGCGCTCATTTCCACCGGACAAGAAATGGACATCACGGAAACATATTTCAATTTGCGCGACATCCGCCAGTCTCTGCCCATCGCCGTAATTCAGCCCGCCAGCGATCTTGACGATTCCCCGTCAAGTTCGGCGTATCTGCCGACGGATAACAACTTGATCGCGGTACAAGACTTAGAAGACTTGGCGCGTTTGCTGCAACCGCATGACAGTTAAATTGTAAGCCAGCCATCACGAGATCGTCTGCAACCTTAAGGAGGCGATGCGATGAATGACGAGAAAGACCGCTTTGGCGATTTTTTCAGCCTGGTCGAACGCGCCCGTGAAGATGTTTACTTCGCAGAAAGGGAGCGTCAACTTCTTGAGAAGCAGAAACACCACTTGGAGAAAGCCCACCAAAACCAATTGGAAAGTCACGCCAGAAACTGTCCGCAGTGCGGCGTCGAGCTGCATAATTCGAGCTTAATGGACTTTGCGGTGAGCCGGTGTTCTGGGTGTGGCGGTATTTGGATTGAGCGCGCCGAATTGCAGCGATTTATGAACATAAAAAAAAGCGGGCCGGACGCCGTCTATTCATGGTCGAAGCACTCACTGAGATACCTATGGCCGGACGAGCGACGCCAAGTCATCAAGTAAACAGGCCAGAGATTCGACGAAGACGCGTTCGATGCCGATTTCTCGACAGAAAGCCAGCAAATTGAGGAGTCCCTGTAAGGACATAATGATGAGGCGTGAGAGTTCGATCACACTGGCGAGCAGGAAAACATCGATGATTACTCGAATGATTCTGGTGAAGGTGCCAGCCGATAAGGTCCGCGCAAGCTGAACGGTTGTGGCGCAAGACGACGACGCGCTATTCATTGAGCGGCCAGGCGGTAAAAGCGAGCCGTTTTTAGAATGAAGCTGAATCGGTTTTATTTTGGACAATCATGGCATTGACGAACGCCCCCCTATACCGGCGAGGCGAGCTGATAGACTGCGAATACCCTGGATTGGCAGTTGCCATTTCACGAAATGGAGACGCACCATGCATACGGAAAGCCTAACCGTCAGCTCGAGAATTAACATGGATCGGTTGGTCAATCGTCGTGACCGCATCATGGCGCGGATTCGAACTATAGATTTTCAACTCAGGCAGTTGGAGCAAAATTCACTTTTGAATGACAAGAACGGCGAGCACCAACGCAGGAATTTGCTCGTTTTCTTGTCCGGCTTTCACCGCAACGAAGTCGATCAGGTGGACAGCGCATTAAATCGTCTGGCGATAGGGAAGTATGGGCTCTGTTTGGCGTGTAACGGCCAGGTTGAAGCCGATTGGCTGGAATCTTTTCCCGAAGCAGAGTTTTGCTCAATTTGCTACCGAGCGCGGCAAAGAATGGCAGAGGGATGATTTTTCTTCGGGAAAAACTGTCGCGATGTTTCCGGCGCAACCGCAGTTAGCGCCTACGACGCTTACGAAAGGCTGTTTGCGGCCACGTTAGAATTACAAAAGGGCATCTCTCGTGCGGGAGATGCCCTTTTGTTACGTGTTCGCCTGTTTTTTTTGATTGTAAAACTTGTTATCCCGCGTGTCAGCCGCTTGCGTTATTCGTCGACCGCATTTACCGCGACATGTTACCGGGGTCTCGTGCCATCTACGACCTTCCTGTATGTCGCCGTAGCGACGGTTTGCCTACAGGCAATTCAAGTGGAGGTCTAGTGGGAACAACGCCTGACATGTCGTAAGCCATCGGTCGCGTTATACCAGCTCACTGATAGCGGGCGCTGCTGGTCCGGTGGAGCACCATTCGTCATATCATTACCCTCCTCATATAACGAACCCCCTTTCCAACCGTTGGGGCCTCTCTACAATTGCCCGATCCATCCTCCCCCGCGCCTAGCGACGTTTAATGGATCTGTTTCAAAACGCTAGAGCGCGATTGATATTTTGTCAACACCAAAAATTGCTGGACAAAAAAATTTCCTGCGAGGAAGGAACGTGATGAGCTCGTTGCAGTCCTCATTGACAGATCGCAGTCGCCAGGGATATTGCTTGCTAAGTTTTTGTGGTGCGCAGAACTGCTGATTGGTCCGTATTCTCTAAAACTTGCGCACCGGTCAACTGTCACCGACTTCCGGCGTTACACGAATCGCCTGACAAGTTCGGTTGGTCGGCAATCCGCTTAGCGAGGTGGACACATGGAAACAATAGGCTTTGTCGGTTTGGGAACCATTGGCGGAGTCGTGGCCGGGAATATTCTAAAGGCCGGCCATGCGATGATGGTTTATGACATCGAGCCGGCCGCTACCCAGCCTTTGGTGGCAGCTGGCGCGCGGCGTGCGGCGTCGGCGGCGGATGTTGCGCGGGACTGCCGCATTATATTTACATCGCTTCCTGGGCCGCCTGAGGTAGAAGCCGTGGCGCTTGGCTCGAATGGCCTTTTCCACGGCGTGCGCGAAGGCAGTATCTATGTCGATCTTTCGAGCAGCAGTGCCGAGCTCATCCGGCGCGTTGCCGCGGAGTTTGCTAAACGCGGCGCGCGGGTGATGGATGCGCCCTTGATCGTTGGCAGACGGGGCATCGCCAATCGCAGCGTTCAGGTACTGGCTTCGGGCGGCGCTGAAACCTACAGCGAAGTCCAGCCGCTGTTTGATGCCTTCAGCGATACGGTGGTCTACACCGGCGAGTTGGGAACTGGCACCGTGATCAAGTTGGCGCACAACTTGGTGCGGCGCGGCATCGGCTTGGCTATCGGCGAGGGGCTTGTATTGGGCGCCAAGGCGGGTGTCGATCCGGAGCTGCTCTGGGACTGCATGCATTGGGGTTTGGATGTGCAGCTCAATCAACTAAAAAAGCACTTCGCCGAGACCGTCTTTACCGGGAACTACCAGCAGCGGGCAAGCTTTGGCATCGGACTGTCAAGAAAAGATGTCGGGCTAGCGACCGATTTGGGCCGTCAACTTAATGTGCCGATGCCCATCGCGGCGTTGGTGGAGCAGATGATGATTCACGCGATTAGCCGCGGCTGGTCGGAACAAAGCACGGCGTCGCTATTTCGCTTGCAAGAGGAGGCGGCGGGTATCGAAGTGCGCAAGCGGTGAGAGTTTCCAACGAGCAAAAAAAACCGGCGGAGCATGCGCGGCCAACTCAAATGGCCAATAGTGCATGAACTAAACTAAGGCAAAATCTATCTCACTCCTAAACGCGTTGATCTTTGCCACTCTGACCCGGACATTGTCGCCGAGGCGAAACCGCCTGCCGTAGCGGCGGCCTTTGATCAGATATTCTTTTTCATAATAGTCGTAGTCGTCATCGATGAGCGACGACAATTTGACCAAGCCTTCTATGAAATAATCGTCGAGTTCGACGAAGAAGCCGAAATTGGCCAGGCTATTAACGAAGCCGGGAAACTCTTCGCCCATTTTGGTCATCATGAACTGGGCTTTTTTTAAGCTGATCATTTCGCGTTCGGCGTCCATGGCGTGGCGCTCGCGTTCGGAGGTGTGCTTGCCGGCTTCTTGCAAGGTGCGCAGGAGATCGGCCCGTTCGTTGGGTTTGAGTTTCTCACCCCTCATGACGCAGTCGAGCCTGCGATGGACGACGAGATCGGGATAACGGCGGATCGGCGAGGTAAAATGAGTGTAGCAGACCGACGCCAGGCCGAAGTGGCCGATGTTTTCCGGTTGATAGACCGCTTGTTTCATCGAGCGCAAAAGCACGCGATTGATCACCCGTTCTTCCGGCTTGCCGCGGGCCGATTCCAATAGCCTTTGAATCTCCAGCGGCGGCAAGTTTTCTTTGTTCTCCGGCAGGCGATAACCCAGGCTCAATAAAAACGGTTCCAAGGCTTGCAGGGCGTCTTCGTCCGGCCCGGCATGGACGCGATAAAGCGTCGGGAAATCTTTGGCCGTGAGTTCGCGCGCCACCGCCTCGTTGGCGGCAATCATA
>DASSGE010000032.1:0-3978 GCA_035693605.1 Binatia bacterium | reverse complement strand
GCAACGCCTGTTCCGTGCGACTACTGTGTGTGCGCTTGGGAAGCGCGATGCGTGGGTTTGCTACCTTAGCCGCGGTTGCCATGGTTACGCTTAATCAAATGCGTTCGACGGCCCTTAATTTCGCCGAGCGGGCGCGCGGGTTCGCTGCCGTCTCAGCGTCGCCGGGCACCACCGGTCTTTTGGTCAGCACATTGACCTTTTGACTCCAGCCGCACTGGCAAACCAGCGTCCGCGGTGGACACAAACAAGCACGGCTCCATCTACGAAAGGCGTTCTTTACTAAGCGATCTTCCAACGAATGAAATGAAATAATCACCAGCCGCGCGCCCGGCCGCAACAACTCAAAGCCATCGGCAAGAAATTGCGCCAACCGATCGAGCTCCTGATTGACAGCAATGCGCAACGCTTGAAATACCTGAGTGGCCGGATGGTGATCGCGCCGTCGGCCGCCTTTCACACCTTCGACCAAGCGCGCCAGCTCATCGGTAGTCTCGATGGATCGCTGCTTTCGTGCAGCGACAATCCTTTGGGCGATGCGTCGCGCTTGCGGCTCTTCGCCATAGTCCCGCAATATTCGCGCCAGTTCTTCTGCCGTCGCCGTATTGACAAGGCGATGAGCATCGAGAGATTGCCGGCGATCCATGCGCATATCCAATCGTCCGCCCAAGCGAAAACTAAAGCCGCGCTCCGGCGCATCGATTTGCCAAGACGAAACACCCAAGTCCAAAATCATACCGTCCAAGCCGTCGATCCAACCGATCTCCGCAAGCACTTCGCGCACCTCGGAAAAACTCGCCTGCCTCGCAATCGCTCTAGTTCCGAAAATTTTTAATCGGTCACGCGCCGCCGCAATTGCATCATCGTCACGATCCAAGCCGAGCACCTGGCCGTCCGGACTACTCGCGCCGAGAATCGCTTCGCTATGACCGCCACCGCCCAATGTGCCGTCGACATATCGTCCTCCCGGCGCAGGCCTGAGAAAATCGATTGCCTCTCGTACCAGAACTGAAACATGGGCATACACAGTTCAATGGCTCGTGCCGTCGCCCTCCCAATCGTCCTCGAAACTTTCAATCGCATCTTCTAACGAGTGATACTCCTCGAAGAAGCGATCCATGCCGACAACCTTGAAGATATCCCGCAAAAATGGACTCATGCCGGATAGTTTCAAATCACCATTGACATTGCGCAGCGCCTTGAGGCGCTCGAGCAGCACGCCGATGCTCAGGTAATTGATGTGATCCACCGACCTGAGATTGAGTACGACTTTGATGCGATCATGTTCAATGAACGAACCAATGGTTTCCTTGATGCGGATCATCTCCCGAAAGTCGATGTCGCCGCTGACATCGATCACCGAGATATCTTGAATCGCTTTGCGCGCCAGCATCCGCTGTTCTCCTTTCGACCTGCTCCGTTTAAATCCGAGCCGTTAAAAACCGATGTCGCTCAAGAAATCGGGGTCCTGCATCAGCTTATTTTCAGCCGCGCCGTGGACCTTGTTCCAAATCTCCTGATCCCAAATGCGAAATTTTTCCAGCGCCGAAACCAGGGCAACCTCACGCTTGAGATCGGCGTACTTACGCAGCACCGGCGGAATCAAAATGCGGCCGTGTGTGTCGAGTGCGCACTCGCAGGCGCCGCCGAGATAATAGTTTTGAAATAACACCATGCGCGAATCGAATTTGGGTCTCTTGCGCACCTCTTCTTCAAATTTGATCCACTCGTCCATCGGATAGACATCCAGACAGCGCATGCCATCGACGATAAAGTTGGTGACCATGATGCGGTCATCTCCCTTACCGACCAGGACATCGCGAAACTTCGACGGTATGCTAATTCGTCCTTTAGGATCGATGGTATGTTCGTAACTTCCGTGAAACATGGGCGCCCATCTTGTGGGAAATTGAGGGAAAAAATCCCACTCTAACCCACTAGGGGCCACTTATAACTTCATAGCGAAAAGCTGTCAACTACAAATCGCTATAATTACAGTGATTCTTGGATATTTTTTGGTGCGATAGCGGCACTTTCAATTGCCAGCTGGAAATCTCTGAATTTTCTATCTGAAATGAGCACGACAGCGCGCGCAACTGCACTGGTAAGCACAGGTTCGATGCACGATGAAAATCAGCTCAAACAGAAATTCGCAATGCGACAGAACAGACGTATAGTCGCATGGGGTGGCCGACTCTAAGGGGTGCAGGTTATTGAATATTGCGAGCGGTTCTTCGTTCTCAAAAAGTGGGCTAAAGCGGATCGGTAAGCCGGATTCTGTAATGGCCCTTAATAGCGGCCACAGCGATCATTCATCTAGTCCCTTGATTGCTCAAGGGATCAAGCGACCTTACCCGAGGGCTATGGGCGGACCACCCAACCCTCCTATTTGGCCTTGCACCAGGTGGGGTTTGCCAAGCGCCCGCCATTACTGGCGAACCGGTGAGCTCTTACCTCGCCTTTTCAACCTTACCTGCCGCCGAAGCGGCTGGCGGTATATTTTCTGTGGTACTTTCCCCCGATCACTCGGAGCCGTCGTTAGCGGCCACCTTGTCCTTTGGAGTCCGGACTTTCCTCCTCCGCTTGCGCAGAGGCGATCGCTTGATCCACTTTAGCCCACGCCTATGCTATCTCTCGCCGTCGTCAATACCTCGATTGGCTAGCCGGTCGGCAATCTTGTTAAATTCCCGCCGCACATGAACGATACGATAGGCGGCGAACTGACGCAACAAACCGGTCGCGCGCTGGTGAAGCACCTTGAGTTTTTCATCTTTCACCCGATACTGGCCGTTGAGCTGGCGCACCAACAATTGCGAATCACTCTGCACGACAATCTTCTTGCGCTTGAGTTCGATCAAAACCTCAAGTCCCATTAGCAATGCTTCATACTCCGCGACGTTGTTGGTCGCGTGGCCGAGATAACGGCTCAGCTCTCTGACGACGACACCGTTTTCATCGCAGATTGCCGCGCCACAGCCGGCCGGTCCGGGATTGCCGCGCGCCGCGCCATCGATCATCAACAACCATTCTGGCTCTGCCATAACGAACTGCTGCACGGCGCCACGGCGCCGGTCGCCACCCGTCGCGCTCGAGATGGGTCGCCTATTTGAGGCGAGTCCGGATTCTCTAACGACGCGCCAGTTTGAGTCGGGATTTTTGCTGGAACTAGATTACAAACCGCTATGCCGATTTGGCTTCTTCGAGCGGCGCAGGCTTGACGTAGACGATTCGCTGACAGCTAGGACAAAGATGAATCTTGTCGCTGCGAATAATTTCATTACCCAATTGCGGCGGAATATTCATGTAGCAGCCCTGGCAAATACCGCCGGCGACCTCCACCACTGCGGTGCCGCCGCGGCGGGAAAAAATCAACTCGTAACGCGAGATCAAATCGCGCGCTAGATTCGCGGCGATGCTTCGGCGCCGCGAAGAAGCTTCGGATACCGCCTGATCGATGCCGCTAATCTGTCCTTCAAGTTCCTGCTGTTGTTTTTTCCAAGCTTCATGCAGTGTCGCCATTTCGGTTTCCTTACTCTGAATGCCTGCTTTGATCGAGTCGAGTTCCTGCATGATCTTGATGAGTTCTTCTTCAAGCTCGCCGTTGCTTTGGCGCATCAGGTCGATTTCGCGTTGGAGAGCTTGGAGTTCTTTGGAATTCTTGATGCGGTTCATGCGCATACGCTTGTCCATGGCCTTTTTGCCTTCGTCCTGAAACACCCGGTCCTTCTCGGCCCGCAGCTTTTCTTTCTCAGCCAAGGCAGCGGTCAGCACCTCCACTTCCTTCTGCTTGGCCTGAATTTCGCGCTCCTTGGCTTGGAGCTCGCTCAACAGTCCTTGCTTCAATCCATTCTGCTCTTTGATCTCGCGATCGATCGTTTGCAGAGAAGCCAAGATTTCAATTTGCGCGTGCAATTTCGAATCCCCCCATTCAGATAAAAAAAATGCACCCAGTTGGGTGCATTTTCAGACTTGGAACGCTGT
>DASSGE010000031.1:0-4142 GCA_035693605.1 Binatia bacterium | reverse complement strand
CCAGCGGAACAATGGCGAACCGCTAAATCGTAGATTTACTGGTCTCGTCAATGGCAGTTGTAAGGAACGCGACTATCCGGTCGCAACCGAGTGATCCTAGTTCAGGGTCTCCTGTCGTTGGCATTTGTCTTTTCGGGAAAGGGACAGAGATCTTCGACAGTGCATTGCGGACACTTGGGTTTCTTTGCCACGCAGATGCGCCGGCCGTGGTACTGCAAAAGATGGCAGAAGCGGACGCGTTGCTTTGCCGGCACGATTGCCATCAGGTCGGCTTCGATTTTGTCCGGGTCGGTCTTGTGGGTAAAGCCCAAGCGTTGCGACAGGCGCATAACATGGGTGTCGACACCTATGGTTTGCCGACCAAAGCCGTTGCCAAGAACGATATTGGCGGTCTTGCGGCCGACGCCGGGAAGACTGACCAGGTCTTCTAAGTTGTCGGGAACCTTGCCGCCGAAGCGATCGACCAGTTGGCTGCAGCAGTTACGAATCGATTTAGCTTTGTTGCGATAAAAATTAATTTTTCCGATGTGCTTTTCCAACTTGGCTGGCGGCAGCTTGGCGTAGTCGGCGGCAGTGCGATTTGCCCGGAAAAGTTGCGGTGTGATTTGGTTGACGAGATCATCGCGTGCCTGAGCGGCGAGAATGAGTGCGATGAGCAATTGCAAAGGATCGTTAAAATCGAGGTCGAGTTTGGCGTCGGGATGGGTCTTTTCTAACCGACGTAGGATTTTTTTAAGCCTGACGCTTGTGGGGAATCGGGCGGTTTGTGGCTTGTTGACGGTCATTTTGGTTTCGCGAGAAAATATGGTACCAAAAAGCGACTGATAAAGGGAGGAAATTCTTGATGGACGCGACCACATTGACGAACGCCAAACAAAACATTCGCCAGCTGAAGAAACAAAAAGCCGAACTCGCCGCCGCTACGCCTGATCGTAAAAAAAACCGTCTGTTGCAGCGGAAGATCCGGCTGCTCAAACGCACGACCCGCGTCCTCGCTAGCGACAAGAAGGCGCTTGCGGCAAAGACCGCTGCCGATACTGCTGCCAAGGAGGCCGCCGAGAAAGCCGCAGCCGCGAAGGCGGCCGCTGATGCTAAAGCGGCTGAGGCCAAAGCCGCCGCAGAAGCCGCCACGGCGGCGGAAGCTGCCGAAGCCAACGCCTAGTCTGCTTGGCCATGAACACGCCGCCTCCTCTGCGCGGCCGCGGTTCGGCGACCAATCCGAAAAACCGCTTTGAATCGATCGAGCGGGTGCCCGAGCCGCCGGAGGGTAGCGACGAATTTTCTGCTCCGCACACTCAGTTTTTACCAGACAGTTCAAAATCGCTGATCGCCTTCAACGACAGCCCCGATGTTGGCTTCGATGCCAGCATCAATCCCTATCGCGGTTGCGAGCATGGCTGTGTTTACTGCTATGCCCGGCCGACGCACGAGTATTTGGGTTTTTCCGCGGGCCTCGACTTCGAGACGAAAATCATGGTCAAGGAGGACGCGCCCGAATTATTGCGCCAAGAACTCACGCGTCCGAAATGGCAGCCACAGTTGGTGGCGCTGAGCGGCAATACCGACTGTTACCAGCCGGTGGAGAAGCAAAAGCAGCTCACCCGGCGCTGCTTGGAAGTGTTCCTGGAATTCCGCAACCCGGTGGTTATCATCACCAAAAATCATTTGGTCACTCGCGACATCGATATCCTTTCCCAACTGGCTAAGTTCAACTGTGTTGGCGTGACAATTTCCTTGTCGACATTGGACGCCAAGCTGGCCTCGTCGATGGAACCCCGCGCGTCGCGGCCAGCGCGCCGCCTAGACGCGATTCGACAGCTCGCCGCCGCAGGCGTGCCGGTGGGCTATCTGCAAGCGCCGATGATTCCCGGCCTTACCGATGCCGAAGCTCCCGCCATCGCGACTGCCGCAGCGCATGCCGGCGCAACGTTCTCCGGCTATGTCGCATTGCGGTTGCCGTTCGCGGTCAAAGAACTATTCGAACAATGGCTGACGCAACACTATCCGGACAAGAAGGACAAGATTCTTAACCGAATCCGCGAGATCCGTGGCGGCAAACTCAATGATCCCAACTTCAAATCGCGCATGCATGGCGAAGGCAAATTCGCCGAGCAAATGGCCGCGCTGTTTCAGTTGGCGCGCAAGAAGTCGGGAATCGCCGAACGCTGGCCCAAGCTGACTACGGAACACTTTCGCCGTCCCGTAAAAGATCAGTTGAGTTTGTTTTAATCTTTAGTCTCACCGGCAGGCGGCCACTGGCATGTCGCAGCAGCCTGTAAAGAGACTCATCGCACAGACTTGGAAAACTCAGCCAAGCGAAAACACCCTCTCGAGGTCTCTGCTTCTGCGCTGTGCATCACTATAACTGTATGTTTAATTGGGATTGATGTCGCACCGCGATCCATGCAAGGCGCGTTGCGCGGTTCGGCGCGTTGTGGCAGCCGACGCGCCGTTTTTGTGATTTTTGTTGGCTGCATCCTTCGTCGCTCAAGGAAATTATTCGACCACAAGCAAGTCAGTCATTATCCGCATCGTTTCTTCTCCGGTTTGGCGGCAGTAACGATTAGTCGCAGTAGAATTCCAGTTGATAACCATCGGGGTCGGTGATGTAGAAGGCGGTTTTACCTCGGCGAGATTCAATGTCGATGTCTAACTTCGTGATTTTCGCTTCGAGTTTTTTCAGCCCTACGCTGGTGACTTTGAAGCCGAGATGTTCGAGGCCTTGATTAGCGCGTGGGCGTTGGGCGCTTTTAACGAAGTTCAGTAGATCGCCGCTACCGGGGGTGGTGAGGAAGATCATGCCGGGCGGATGACGGAACGCTACCTTGAGGCCCAAGACATCGACATAGAAATTCTCGGTGGTCTTCAAATCGAGCACCTTGAGAGCGATGTGGCTCAGCCCTTTTTTGGCCATCACTGGATTCCTTCCTTGATCGTGCTCGTCATATTGTTGCTATATCTCATTCATTCTGGCCCATTCAAACGCCAAGCTTTTACAAGCGCGGGAATCCTTGATATTTAAAAGCTCTCGCCTCGCGGTGACTCTCTCTTGAATTTTCCGACAAAATTTTCTGCGTTCCGATCAAACCCGAGGATTTTTTATGGTTGGTACATTGTTGGTGTCGGTTTTCTTTCTCACGTCGTATGCGCATTTCACATGTCGAGTACGCTGAGCGTATTTTTGAAGCCGTTGACCGAAGACTTGGGCGTGTCCCGCGGTTTGTTTTCACTGCTCAGGTCCGGGGAAATTCTCATCGGTGCGGTGATGGCGCCGCTGGTTGGACCGATGGTCGATCGTTTCGGCGGCCGCTGGCTGATGGCCGGCGGCGCGTTGTCGGCAGGTTTGGGATTCCTCCTGATGGGCCAGGTCCGGGCGTTCTGGCAATTTCTTGTATTGCGTTGGATTTTCGTCGCCGTTGGCGGCGTATTCATGTGCCACATGGTCGTCAGCGTGACAGTGTCGCGCTGGTTCGTGCGCAAACGCGGGCGGGCAATCGCCGTCGCCAGCATGGGTCAGGGATTCGCCAAAGTCGGTATTCCGGTTGTGACCGCCACTCTGTTTGCCTGGGTTGGTTGGCGGTCGACTTGGTCGATCTTTGGCTTGATCACTTTAATATTGGTTGTCATCCCCGCTTTGATTTTCATGCGGAGAAGCCCCGAAGAGATGGGCTTGTATCCGGATGGTATGGACGCGCCGCCGGCGCGGGTTAGCGGCAAATCAAATGACCAGACCGAGGCACGACTGGCGGCCGAAGAAATAGTCTGGACATGGCGTGAAGTCATCCAGACAGAAGCGTTTTGGATTATTTGTTTTATCTACGGCATGGCTAACGTTGGTATCGCCGGCTTAAATCTGCATGTATTCGCTTACGTCACCGATATCGGATTTTCGCCATGGGTGGCGGCGACCGCGCTGAGTATCATTGCGTCGACGCAACTCGGCTCGACCATTGTCTGGGGTGTGATCAGCGAGCGCATGGATATCCGCTACTCCAGTTTAGTCATGTTCTTGGTGCAGGCGGCAGGGTTGGCGCTCGTGCTCGCCACGAACGAAGTGGTGCCGGTTTACACCGGCTTTTTCCTTTACGGTATTGGTTTGGGCGGGGGTTGGGTGTTGCAAGAACTCATTTGGGCCGCTAGTT
>DASSGE010000030.1:0-2280 GCA_035693605.1 Binatia bacterium | reverse complement strand
GACTTTTAAGCTTTCCGCAGGAACGAAGTGGGCGTGGATGTCGATAGTCATGTAATGCGCGATGTAATACTCCCCGGACAGCTACCGGAGGGTCGGCTAATTGTCAAGTTAAACGCGCTTTCGCGGCCAAAAACATTCGGTGCAAGGCCGCTCTACCGTTGAGAAACGATCGTTAATCGTGGGCAATCGCGACTGCCCCGTCCGTGGTCGGACCCCGACAAACCGCGTCGGTGCAGTTCTGAATTTCGTCAAGTGGCGGGCCTGCCAGCTCTAATGTGGCGTCGTCTCTACGACGCGTTCCGTGTTTGGGTAGGTAAATCGTTGCGAGTGGAAATGCCTGGTGGTAGCTTCGGCCATGGCCAGCAAGCGCAGAAAAGACAACCGGGCGACGATGCGCGAAGGGGATCGGATTCTCATTAACAAGGGAATCGCCAAAAAAGTTATGATCATTGCGCGCACTGAAATCCCCCATTCGACCGAACGCATCTTTGTCACAAAATCGGGCGGCAAGTATACCATCGGCTTAAAGGTATGGCGCTCGGATTACGCCTGGAGCGATAAAAACCAGATGTGGGTGCCCAAGCATTAACTTGGCACTTGAAAAGCGGATTCATGACGATCCCATTGACCTTAACCATAAGTCATAACCCGTGATCGACGCGCTGTGAAACGCAACCTGCCGACGATTCTCCAAGACCTAAAAAGCGGCAAAGGGCCGCAGCTGTTATTGCTTTTTGGCGACGACTTGCAGGTGCAGGAGACCTGCAAACAAGTTGTCGATATCTTAGTGCCGGAAGGTCAAAGAGGGTTTAACTTAGAACGCTTAGATGGCCGGACGATTGGTTGGGATCAGGTGGAAGGCTCGCTAATGACGCCGCCATTTTTCCCCGGCAAGAAAGTCCTGTGGATCGAAAACGCGCCGTACTTTTTTACGCGTGAACAAAAAGGCGAGCTAGGTGGTAAAATTCTCGAGCTATGGCACGAGGGACGACGCGATGATGCGGTGAAATTGCTGGCAGACCTATTAATTGTCGACGGGTGGACGGAGGAAAACTGGGAGCGACTGGACGCGAATTCAGCACACCAACTGGCGCAGGTTTTGGCTGTTGATGGCAGCACCGCACAGGACGAAGTCAGCGCGCTGCTCGAATTTGCCAAGACCCGCGGTGTAGATCTTAGCAAACGTAAAGCCGCGGACGGCCATCGCTTAGGAGATCTTCTGGATGGCAAACTACCCGAATGGGCATTTTTGCTGCTCACCGCAGTGCAAGTCGACCGGCGGACAAAATTATTTAAGCGCTTCGAGGAGCTAGGAGCAGCGTCTTTTCTCGGCCTGGAGCGCGATCGCTACGGCAAAGTCGATCGCGACAGTTTACTTAATTTTATTTCTCAGCGGCTGCGCCGAGTGGGCAAAAATATCGATTCCCAGGCCCGCGACATGCTCGTCGCACGTGCTAGCGATAATTTGCGGATGCTACAGCACGAGCTCGACAAGCTGCTGCTCTATACGGTCGATCGACCGTCGATCCAACGGCAGGACGTTGAGGCCGTGATCGCCGATCATGGCGAAGGTTGGATATTCGATCTCACCCACGCCATCGGCGACCGCGATGCCCTCGGTGCGCTCGGGCAACTCGCCCGCCTGATGGGCCAGGGCGAACATCCGTTAAAAATCCTCGGTACCATTGCCGCCGAAGTGCGCCGGCTGCTCGCCGCCAGGCAGCTTTTGGACGGCGAACTGCGGCGCTACTGGAAACGCGGCATCAGCTATCAGCAGTTTCAACAAATGATGGCCAACCAGGGCACCATGGCGCTGACGCGCAGCCCTTACGCCGATTATATGTGTTTTCAGCGGGCCGAACGGTTTGCCCTGGCCGAGCTCGTTAGCCATATGGAATCGCTGTTCGACGCTGATCTGCAGCTTAAGTCGAGCGGTCAACCAAGGATCGTGATGGAAAAACTTATTCTCGGTATGTGTCTGGCCACCCGCCTTGGTCAGCCACATGACGAAGTACCAGGTAGGTCTTGAAAATGTTTCGCCTAGCCGCAGCGCTATTCTTTGCGCTCTCGATTTCG
Source organism: Binatia bacterium (assembly GCA_035693605.1). Lineage (GTDB taxonomy): Bacteria > Desulfobacterota > Binatia > UBA9968 > UBA9968 > DP-20. The sequence continues at coordinate 204 of DASSGE010000030.1, read as the reverse complement.
ACATTTTGTTCCGCTGAAATGATCGTCCAAGCTTGTTTCAGCCCACAGGGCAAATGCTCGACGCACATCTTGCGAGAGATCGATCAAGCTAAAAGAGAATTGCTAGTGGCGGTCTATGCGTTTACCAACGACGAACTTGCCGGTGCTTTGGTGCAGGCAAAGAAGCGCGGTGTCACCGTCCAGGTGGTGATCGACCGGGATTTC
>DASSGE010000029.1:0-7102 GCA_035693605.1 Binatia bacterium | reverse complement strand
AACCCCGGCGCGAGTTCTCGGGTGGCGGCGGGCCTCCGGTGCGGCCAAACGTGCCGATCCTTAGTAATGCCCGGCTCGCCGTGATCATGCTGCTCGGCGCCGAATTGATGTTCTTCGCCGGTTTGATCGGTGCATTTTTGGTATTTCGCTTGAGCGCCCAGGTTTGGCCGCCACCCTTCCAGCCGCGGTTACCGGTCGGTATCACCGGCGTGAACACGGTGATTTTACTCTTCAGCGCCTTGACGGTTCACTGGGCCGTCGTCGCGGCGCGCGCCGGTGCGAGCGCTGGGATCGTGCGTCACTTGGGATCGACTGCCCTTTTGGGCGCAATGTTTTTATTGATCCAAGGTTATGAGTGGTTGCGCATGATTCATTTCGGCTTAACCACCTCGAGCAGCGTTTACGGCGGACTGTTCTACACGCTCATTGGCGCCCATGGCGTTCATGTTATCGGCGGCCTAATTTGGCTGTTGATCGTTTGCTGGCAGTCCAAGCGCGGACGATTTACCAAAAAGGATTATGTCGGCGTACAAACAACGCGGATGTACTGGACCTTTGTTGTGGCGCTATGGCCCGTGCTTTACGCTTTAGTCTATCTTTACTAGCGTTGTTAGATTGACACTTCGGAGTCGTTAAGATACTTTTTCGGCTGTTTATGTTCATCAAGACAAGAGTTCTCATTGCTATTTCGCTCGGTGCGACGATTTTGCCGGCGCTCGCACAGGCCTGTTCCGTGTGCTTTGCCGGCGACGATGATGCCGTGACTCATGCCTTTAACTGGAGTGTCGGCTTCTTGCTCGCCGCGCCTTATGTGATTGCCGGGACAATTGCCGGCTGTCTCGTGATCGCGTATCGCAAGGCTGCAGCGACGCGCGCGGCCCTGGCAGAGCAGGAAACCAGCGATTCGCCGATTTGGACTCAGGAGGAAAGCGCGAAATGAGTGAAGCGGTAGCGGTGCATGGAGCGGTGGAACCTGCCGAAACGCCCTTGACCCCGGAGAGCTGGGGTAAGCTCGGCATGTGGTTGTTTCTCGCCGGCGATGCGATGTCGTTCGGCGGTCTGATCGTCGCTTATGGCGCCTTGCGTTATCACAGCAAGAGCTGGCCGGTGCCGGCTGAGGTGTTGGGCATCAACTTGACCGCGTTGATGACGTTCTTGCTGATTGTCAGCAGCGTGACGATGGTGTTGGCGTTGGCGGGTTTGCAGGACGGTGATAAGCCGCGCTTCAAAAAATTCATGAGCTTGACCATTCTTGGCGGCGCCATCTTTCTCGGCTTGCAAGCCTATGAGTGGACGCATCTGATCGGCCATACTTTGCCGCACTACAAGTTAGCCTTTAGCAAAGATCTGTTCGCGACGACCTTCTTCGTACTCACCGGCTTTCACGGCATGCACGTCACCGGCGGCGTGATCTACAATTCCTGCGTCCTCGCGGCGGTTAATCGTGGCCGATATCAGGCCAAGCATGTCGAGATCGCCGGCCTTTATTGGCACTTCGTCGATCTCGTGTGGATCTTGATATTTACCTTCGTCTATCTTTTATAGTGGAACACTCGAGGATCTATCATGGCATCGACCGCCCACTCGCATCACAACTACATCAAGATTTTTATTATTCTCTCGATTCTGACCGCCGTTGAGATAGGAATTACGTTTTTGGGCTTGCCCCGGGCGCTGCTTGTGGCACTGCTGGTCGGTCTGGCGGTTTGGAAGGCGGCACTGGTCGCGCTGCACTTCATGCACCTCAAAATCGAGAAGAAAACGCTGACGATCGTCGCCCTCGCGCCGTTCGTTCTGTGCATTTTCCTGAGCTTAATGTTGCTTCCGGATATCTTCCCGCGGTGATGACCGCGGCGCAACTTCCAACTCTGAACGCGGCGCTGAATACCCTCAGCGCCGTTTTTCTTTGTGCCGGCTATTTCTTCATTCGCAGCCACAACCGCGATGCCCACCAGCGCTGCATGATGGCAGCAATCGCTTGTTCGACGCTATTCCTGGTTTCTTACCTGACCTACCACTTTCAAGTGGGGTCCGTCGGTTTCAAAGGTCAGGGCTGGATCCGTCCGGTCTACTTCGCCATTCTGATCACCCACACTATTCTCGCGGCGGCGGTGGTGCCACTCGTGCTGGTCACTTTTATTCGCGCCCTACGCGAGCGATTCGACGCACATCGCCGCATCGCGCGCTGGACTTTTCCCATCGGGTTGTTCGTTTCGATTACCGGCGTGGTGATTTATTTGATGCTCTACGGAATTTGACGAGCTCAAGGGCGGTTGTCCAGCACGATACTTAGCCGCGTATCAATGGCGCTCGGGTATTAACGGTAATTGGCTCGGGGGTAGTGGCCGCGCCGTCGGCGGCACCAGAATGATTTGCTCGTCGTTTTCAAGCCGGAATTGGCGGCCGGTCTTGAGGCAGAAAGCCTTGTGGCCCTGCAGCGATAGGGCCTGGGGCGGCATCGAACGACCGACAAAAAACTCGGCGAGGCTTTGTTTGCGATCCGGGCCCTGGCTTAGGTGAATTTTTGTGTGGATCGTATGTTCGCGTTTGCAATCGTCGCAACGAAAGTAAATCTCGTATGCCGGCATAGTTCTCCTGTACCATCCCGTTAATGGTTTGCCAAGATAGTCTACGACTATTTTTCTTAGGCGATTCGCTCGTTGATGGTCGCTTTCCCGAACGGTTCTGCAGGGAGTGAGCGTGTTGTCTGTTGATTGGTCTCGATTGCCTGGTTTAGCATGGATTGTCCTGAAGCTCTTGGTTGATTGACAGGGAGAAATGCTTCGAGCTAGAAAGATTTATTCTGTTTAATAATTTGGACTCAAAACATGGCGATTAAATCGATCGGTATCGTCGGATGCGGCGCGATTGGCAAGGCGTTGGTGCGCGCCGTGGAAGAGGGCAAACTCGCGGTGCGCATCGCCGGGGTGACCAGCCGCTCCGATAGCAGTGCTCGGGAGTTTCTCGCGACGTTTAAGAGCCCGCCATCGTATCTGCCGCTGGATCGGCTGATCGGCGCCGCCGACCTGCTAGTCGAAGCGGCGGGCGGACATGTGGTTGCAGAGCTCGCGCGCAAGACTTTTGCCGCCGGGAAAGATCTTATGGTCATCAGTGTCGGCGCTCTGCTCGAACATCCCGAGGTTTTGGCGGAGTCGCGGCGCACCGGATGTCATCTGTATGTTCCGTCAGGCGCGATCGCCGGTCTTGACGGCATTAAATCTGCCTGTGTCGGCGCGATTGCCCATGTCACGCATACGACTCGCAAACCGCCTTTGGGGCTCGAAGGCGCACCGTATTTGGTCGAGCGCGGCATCTCCCTCGTTGGCCTGGCGGAGGAGGCGGAGGTTTTTTCGGGCTCGGCGCGCGAGGCTTGCCGCGGTTTCCCCGCCAACGTCAATGTCACCGCGGCCGTCAGCTTAGCTGGCATTGGTCCGGACAACACGAGGGTGCGCATCGTTGCCGTGCCCGGCTTGTCGCGCAACTGTCACGACATCGATATTGAAGGCGAGTTCGGTAAGCTGCATGTGCATATCGAGAACAATCCGAGCGAAAATCCCAAGACCGGCAAGCTAACGGCTATGTCGATCGTGCGCGCGGTGCAAGACGTTATCGATCCGGTGCGCATCGGCAATTGATTTAATTGACTCGACGAGCGAAGGTGAACGATCGAGGGTTGATAGCCGCTGTCTTACATTCCCGATCTATGGTCCTCGGTTCGCGCCAGACAATCTCATGAACAACAGCGATCTAATCGTCCGCACGCTGGAACAAGCCGGTGTGCGTTGGGTATTCGGCATTCCGAGCGGGCCGGTGTTGCCGTTGATCGAAGCGCTGCGCTCGAGTTCACTGGATTTCGTGCTCACGGCCCATGAGACTTCGGCAGCATTTATGGCAACGGCGGTGGGTTTCCTGACCGGAATCCCCGGTGTCTGTGTTTCTACGGTGGGGCCGGGCGCGACCAATCTGACCACGGGAGTTGGCGCAGCATGGTTGGATCGCGCGCCGGTGTTGGCGATCACCTGCAACGTGGCAACGCCTTGGCTGCAACGGCGCATTCAAATGCGTATCGATCATCACAAGCTGTTTGAGACGCTGACGAAGGCATCGTTCGCCTGCCGGCAGGGAAATATCGGCGAGGTCTTCGCTAGAGCGCTTGGCCTCGCGACTCAGGAACCGCCGGGGCCGGTGCATCTCGACCTGCCCGAGGATGTCGCCCAGGCGGCGGCGCTAGAAAGCCTTCGCCCGCCGACCGCATCGGTGGCGCCGCCCGATTTGTCAAGCGAAGCTGCCGCAGTGATTGCTCATGGATTGCAGCATGCCAAACATCCTCTGTTGATTACCGGATTGTCGTTTACCCGCAGCGCGGCGAGTCAATCGCTGCGGCAATTCCTCGAGCGGCAAACGCTTCCATTTGTCACGACGCTGCACGGCAAGGGTTTTTTACCGGAGAGCCATCAAAACTTCGCCGGCGTTATTGGCCGGGCGCGGCGCAGCGATGTTAAAAAATTTACCGACCGCGCGGATCTTATTGTTGCGGTCGGCTATGATCCCATCGAAATCAACTACGAAGAATGGGTGAGCCAGGGGACGCCGATTATTCATCTCAGCAGTGAAGCCGCAGAGAGCGGCGACGGCTTGAATTTAGTTTGGAACAAAGCCTGCGACCTGGACCGCGCGATTCTCGCGCTGAGCGGCATTGAAATGACAAGGAATGACTGGTCGCCGCAGGATTTCCGAATCCATCGGGTCGCAGTGGATCAAGCGCTCCGCCCCATGAGCGCGGGCTTTGCGCCATTTCATGTTTTGGATGTTCTACGCGAAAAGCTTCCCGTCGACGGTATTCTGGCTTACGACGTCGGCGCGCATACGCATCAGATTGCCGCTCAGTGGCGCACGGATCAGCCACGAACATTGCTAGCCACCAACGGTTGGTCGTCGATGGGTTACGGCATGCCGGCGGCATTTGCCGCCAAGCTCGTTCATCCCGACCGTGCGGTGGCCTGCGTGGTCGGCGACGGCGGATTCCAGATGACCGCGGGAGAAGTCGCGTTAGCGCACCGCTTGAACCTCGCCGTCCCGGTGATTGTTCTCAACGACGGTTGGCTTGGCTTGATGAAGGTCAAACAGGAAAAGCGCGACTATCCGCTGTCGGGCGTTCGCCTTGGCGTGCCGCCAGATTCGCCGGCGCATTATTTCGGCGTACCCTGCCGCGCCGCAAAATCACCCGGTGAATTTCGCCAAGCCCTCGATTGGGCATTTGCCCTGGGTGGACCAAGCGTCATTGAAGCGTTCGTCGACGCTGAAACCTATTCCGCTACCGTTTTCGATTGAACCCCGTTCATGTCCGCCACTTCTCCCGCGCGCGATGGTTTTCGCTGGGTGATCCTTGCGCTGGTGAGCGTTTCGCATGTCATCGGCGCGGCAGCGCAATACAGCATCAATACTCTCGCCCCGTTCTATCAGGACGAGCTCGGGCTTTCGCGCGCGCAAGTGGGGCTTTTTTTCTCGGCCTTTTACCTGGCGATGACCGGCGCGTCATTCGTCGCCGGCTGGCTTGCGGACCGCCTGGGCGTGCGCAACACGACTTTGCAGGGTCATCTGATCGTCGGCGTATGTACGGTCGCGGCGGCCTTCGCGCCGTCGTTCGCATGGGCGTTTGCGTGGTTTTTCCTCTGCGGTTTAGGTTATGCCTATCTCAATCCGGCATCGACCAAAGGTGTCATGGCGTGGTTTTACCGCGACGAGCGCGCCACCGCGATGGGTATTAAGCAGACCGGCGTGCCCACCGGCGGCTTCGTCACTGCATTGGTCGCAGCGCCATTGGTTCTGGTCGTTGGCTGGCGCGGCGCCTTTGCCGCGTTGGGAGTGGTAAACTTTCTCTTCGGATTCGTCTTTGCCCATCTCTGGCGGGAACCGCCCAACAGTCCGAACCCTGGTCTGGTGCAGCCCCAGCCATTAACCCCCGTTCACACCCCGCTTAATGCCGGAGGTTTCTTGCCGGCAAGCTTCGGCACGGCAATTTTTCTGATCGGGCAGATGTCGCTGATTACTTACGTACCCCTGTATCTCAAAGAGTCGATGGGATTTTCGCCTTATTGGGCAAGCCAAGCGTTAGCGGTCGCTCAAGGTGGCGCCATGATCGGACGAGTCGGTTGGGGAGTTGCCAGTGACCGGTACTTCGGCGGCCGGCGTAAGATCGTGCTGATCATCATCGGCCTGCTTAGCGTTTTGATGATCGGCGGCTTGAGTCTCATGACCAAGCAGTCGTCAATCCCGTTACTATTGGCTGTCGTTTTCCTTTCCGGCCTGTGTATTGTCGGCTATCAAGGAGTTTCCTATGCCCTGATCGGCGAACTCGCCGGCACAAGCCGAACCGGTGTGGCGATGGGCCTCATGATTACGATCAATGCCGCCGCGGCCACGGTCGGCACGCCGTTGTTCGGTTACATCGTCGACCGCAGCGGATCCTATGTGCTGGCGTGGCAATGCCTTGCCGGCGCCATTGCCCTCGGCTGTGTTGGTATGGCGATTTTTCTCAAAGAGACTGTGCGCACGCGCTAGTATGGCGCATGCTTTGGAAGCACAACGGCTCGCCGTGCTAGTTTGTCATGCCGAGGCTCGCCGGCAGCGTCGTAAGATCGGCCCGGACATGTTTAATCCCGGGGATCGCTTCAATATGGCTAATCACCTCGCGCGCGGTGACCCATTCCGGCACCGTTCCCGTGACGAGAATATCGCCGTCGTTGGCATCGACCTCGACGCGCACTTGCGACAAGTCTGGAGCTAGCGCCAAGGTGGCGCGTACGCGCATTGCCAAGGCGAAATTCTCAAACGCGCGCTTGGATGCCGGGGTCATTCGATAATCCTCCGCATGGGCGGCGTCGACGATCAATTGTTTCGCCGTGGCCACACGCATATAGCCGAGATTGACGACCAAGTCGTAGCGGCTGGCATCGCGCCAGTCGGTGCCGAACATACCTTGCAGGCGGCGCGTGCGCGCCTTGTCGACCTCTTCGACGTACCGACGGGCGGCTGATTCATTGAGTTTGTGGCGCGCGCGTACTTGGTCGACGCGCATTTCCACCGGCGCGGTGAGCAGGAT
>DASSGE010000028.1:0-12355 GCA_035693605.1 Binatia bacterium | reverse complement strand
AGCCCAAGCTGCGCAACAACCTGATCAATTCGCTGCAACTCTATCCACAGGTTGCTGAGGCCAATAACGTATCCGGCTTCTCGGCAACCATGGTATTCGCTCTATTGCGTTCGACACGCAAACAGGTGGCGGCGCTCAGGATCGATGAACTACTCGACCACAGCCGGATTCGCTCCAGCTTCAGGCTGTTAGCGTTTCTACTTGTGCCGGTGTTCGCAGCCGTAGTACTCAATCCTTCCGGAGTCGGCGGGACGCTTAATATGTTGGCGAACCCACTCGATCACCTGCCGCCGAGCCAAACGACCATCGAAGTTGAACCCAAGGGGCTGCGTGTCGTGCGCGGCAGTCCGGTGGCGATCCAAGCCTCCACCGCCGGCGCGCTACCGCAATCTCTTGAACTGATTACCTGGCAAGGCATCAGTGCCAAGGGCGAGTTGATCGGCGAGGAAAAGATCTCCATGGAGAAACTCGCCGATGATAAGTTCTCGAGCAAGATCGCACGCCTTGATAAAACCCTGCATTACCGAGTGGTAACCGGCGCTTTCACTTCGGCAACCTTCACCGCCGAAGCGGTCGACACGCCGGAGATCGCCAACGTTCAGTTGCAACTCTATCCCCCCGCCTACACCGGACTGGCGTCGGTATCATCGCCGGAGGGTAGCATCGAAGGACTCAAAGGCTCGGCGCTGCGCCTTGATGCGGTGACCACGAAAGACGTCGTCAAAGCCGAAATCCTCATGGACGATGGTAAGAAGATCCCGCTCAAGATCGACGGCCGTAAGCTGCAAGCCAACCTGGTGCTGTTTCAGTCGCAATCGTACCGGATCATGGTCGAAGATGTTCACGGTTTTAAAAACTCCCCGATTAACTACGAGCTGCGGGTCAAGCCCGATGGTTTTCCTACCGTTGATCTGCTTCGACCGACGGAAGACTTGGAAATCAACGGTGACGAGGTTTTGAATTTGGAATACAGCGCACGCGACGATTTTGGCATCGGCGAGGTCAACCTGGTCGTCAAGATCGGCGACCGCGAAGACAAGATTCGTCTCGCCAAAGACGACGCCAAGCGTTTGATTCTGCGCGATCAATATAAATGGGATTTGGGCCGGCTCGGACTGCGCGATCAAGACGATGCGATCTTTTTTCTCCAAGTATTCGACAACGACACAATCTCCGGCCCCAAATTGGGTACTTCAAAGTCGGTGCGTTTGAAGTTGAAAAATCTCAAAGGCGAACACCAACAGATCGCCGAGATGGTCAAGGATTTGAACACGCGCATGATGAATCTGTTGGCCGATCATTTGGAGACGCCCAATCCTGGCGAGAAACCGACGCCGCAGTCGAAAGAAACGCAACAGCGTTTCGAGCAAAACCTCGCCGACGCCGCCAAGCGTACCGAAGAGATCATGCGGCGCACGGAAAAAGATCGCATGACCGATTTCGCCACGTACTCCGACCTACAAGCTCTTAAGCGCAATCTCGAGTTCACCCAAGAGGAACTTTTGCGCAAACAAGAGCAAAGCGCCACGGCCGACGACAAGCTCAAGGCACGCGACGAGATATCGGCCGAGCTTGAGCGCATGTCGCTCCTGTCCGAGGACATCGGCAAGCGCATGAAAGCCCAAGAACTCGCTTCGACGGCGCAGGATCTGGCGCGCAATCAAGAGCGGCTGATGGATTCGCTCGACAAACTGCAGAGCGGCGACAAAAATCTCGACGCGATCATGAAGCAGATCGCCGATATGGCGAAATCGCTGATGGACTTACAGCAGGCGATGGCCCAACTGGCACAGCAAATGCCGGACGATTTTATGAATGCCGAGCAGATGCAGGGCCTGGGCATGGATCAGATGTTCAAGGCGCTCGATGAAATTCGCAAAAAACTCCAGGCCGGCGACTTCGAGGGCGCGCGCCAGTTGGCACGCGAACTATTCAACCAGATGGCGCAGATGGTGGCGGCGATGCAAAACATGCAGCGCTCGCAGATGGCTTCGAGCATGGGACGCATGCAGGGCGAAATGCAGCGCCAGACTAGCGAGCTTCAAGAGATCGCCCGCGAGCAGCAGGAAATTTTGCTGAAGACGGAGAATTTGAATAGCGCCGGCCTCACTGAACGGGACGCGGCATTGAAGCCCAAGCTGGAGCAGTTCCTAGCCCGCTCCATCGGCGAACTTGGCAAACTCACCGAGCTTTTTCCCGATCGCGAGGGGCCGGATGATCCCAACCTGCTGACCAATATGGACGACGCCACAATGAACGCACTACTGCGTAATCTCATCGCCAAATTGAGCCAAAAGGATTTTCCGGGCTTCAATGAAGGTGATGGTTATATCCGCAAGGAGCTGGCAAAAAAGCGCACGCCTGTGCAGGAGCCGCGAGCCCAGCGTGCCGACAAGAGCATCAGCGATATCAAGAACGAACTGGAAAAACTGCTCAACGAACCAGCGCAAGCCCTGAGCGACGCGGACAAACGCGCGCTTCGAGAACTGGCCCAGCGCCAAGATATTTTGAAGGAACGGACAGAAGCGCTGCATGAAAAGCTCGAATCGCTGTTTCAACTGTTCCCCCAGCTCGATCCCAAAATCGTTCAGGGCATCGGCGAAGCCGGTACCGCCATGGGCAGTGCTCAAGGCCGTTTAGGCCAGCTCGATTCACTCGGCGCCGTGCCGCCGGAGCGCACCGCCCTCGAAAGACTAGCTCAATCGCAGCAGCAAATGCAGCAGTCGATGCAGCAGATGGCCCAGCGCGGGCAAATCGGCAATATGCCGATGACTCGTTTGTTTCGTCAGGGTGGACCAGGCCGTTTTATGCCGTTCGGTAGCTTGACCCCGTTGCCTGGCATGCCACAATTTCCCGAGTTCGAATTTGAACAGGGATTCACCGGGCTCGACACCGAAAAATTCCGCCTGCCCGGCAAAGAAGAATACAAAGCGCCGCGCAATTTCCGTGAAGAAATTCTCGATTCTCTCAAGCAGGGCGTGCCTCGGCAGATGAAAGAGCAGATCGAGCGCTATTTTAAAAATCTTTCCGAGTGATCGCCGCTTGAAGTACCGAATCGCCCCCCTCGTTATATTCCTTTGTCTGTGGGCTGGCCAGCTCTACGCCGATGCGGCAGAGCGCGAGTTCAAAGTTGGCGAAGAGATGCTCGAAGCCTGGCGCTTCGGGGACGCCGAAGCCATCGCCGCCAAGGCGCTCAAAGACAATCCCAAATCAGCGGCGGCCCTGGAGTTTGACGGTCGCATCAAGTTCTACCAAGGGCGCTACCAAGAAGCGCTGACCTTGCTCGACCGCGCTTTGGCCATCGATTCGAAAGAGCCGCGGCGCCAGGCGATGAAGCTGCTCACCCAACTGACCCTCGATGTTCATAAGTCTTTTAAGCGTTACGAGAGCGCCCACTTTATTCTCTTCGTCGACGAGAAACGCGACGCTATCCTGGTGCCCCACGCGCTCGATGCGCTGGAAAAAACCTACGCCGCTATTGGCGCCGAACTGGGCTACTTCCCCACGGAAAAAGTCCGCGTCGAAGTGGCGCCCGATGCGACCAGTTTTAATGCCATTTCAACGCTGTCGTTGCGCGACATCGAAGAGACCGGCGCCGTCGGTATCTGCAAGTTTAATAAGCTGATGATTATCTCACCGCGGGCGCTGAGCTTCGGCTACCGCTGGGTCGATTCGCTCAGCCATGAGTACCTTCATTACGTGATCGTTTCCTTGTCGAGCAACCAAGCGCCGATCTGGCTGCATGAAGGCATGGCGCGCTTTTACGAGACCCGCTGGCGCAAGCCGGCACCCGCCAAAGAAGCCCACGAGGACTATTTGACTCCGGCCAATCAGACGTTGCTGGTGCAAGCGTTGCAAAAGAATCAGTTCGTCGGTTTCAAGAAGATGGAACCGTCGCTGATCCACCTCGATACTCCGGAACAGGTTCAGCTGGCCTATGCCGAAGCCGCCTCGGCGGTTGACTTCATCAATCAAAGCAAAGGCAAAGCCGGGGTGCGTGACCTGCTCGCCACCCTCAAAGACAAGCCCACTCCGGAAGCGGTGGAACAAGTCTACGGCATGGCGTTTGACGCCTTTGAAACCAAGTGGAAGGAATTTCTCAAAGCCAAAGGGTTAAAACCGATCGAAGGCACGAGGGTGCGCCGGTTGCGAGTCAAGAAAGACCAGCGCGAAGATGAAGAAGTGGTCGAGTTGCGCGAGATTCAATCGGCCATTGCGCGCAATCGCACGCACCTGGCTGACCAGATGCTCGCGAGGGGCCGCCCGGTGGCGGCGCTGAACGAGTATCAACGGGCGCTGCAGGCGAGCCCGCAGTCGCCGGTTATTCTCAACAAACTAGGGCGCGTGTTGATCGAGCAGAACCGCGCCGATGAGGCGGTAGCCCTATTGAAGAAGGCTCTCGACATCGATCCTGACAGCTCCAGCACCTATGTGCAGTTGGGGCGCGGTTATCATGCGACGAAGAACTTTAAAGACGCCCGCACCGTCCTGGAAGAGGCCATTCAACTGAATCCGTTTCATCCGCTAATCTATCGCTTATTGACCGAAGTTTATGCCGCTCTGGGCGACGCGGAAAAGGCTCGCCAGGCGAAAATCACACTGGACAGCCTCGCCCGCGCCAGTTAGGGCAGAAGGAAAAACCCGAGCACACATGGAAGCCACCGAGATTCAGTTACATGAGATCGCCGAAATTGAAGAGTTCGCGGGCAAACGAGACGCCATGCTCGGCGAAATAGCCAAAGTTATCGTCGGCCAGGACCGCGTCATCGAAGAGGTTTTGATCGCGCTGTTTGCCCGCGGCCATTGCTTGCTCGTCGGCGTCCCAGGTCTGGCGAAAACCCTATTGATCAGCACCCTCGCCGAGATCCTGGATTTGGATTTCAACCGCATACAGTTCACTCCGGACCTGATGCCATCGGACATCACCGGGACCGACATTCTGCAAGAAGACGGCGCCACCGGGCGCCGGCAATTCCAATTTTTGCAGGGTCCGATTTTCACCAATATTCTGCTCGCCGACGAAATCAACCGCACGCCGCCCAAAACCCAGGCGGCGCTGCTGCAATCGATGCAGGAGTACAAAATCACGGCCAGCGGCCGCACTTACCCACTCGATCTGCCCTTCTTTGTCCTGGCGACCCAGAACCCGATCGAACAGGAAGGCACCTATCCCTTGCCCGAGGCCCAGCTCGACCGCTTTATGATGAACATCGAAATCCGTTATCCGGATTTCGATGACGAAGTGCAGATTGTCATGCAGACCACTTCCAATGCCAAGCCGGCGCCGAAGAAAATCATGGATGGGCCGGCGATCCTGCGCTACCAGGAACTCGTGCGCAAAGTGCCGGTCTCGCCTTTTGTCGTATCCTACGCGGTCGCGCTGGCGCAACATTCCAGGCCGCAGAACGCCGACACGCCGCAGTTCGTCAAAGATTACATCGAGTGGGGCGCCGGCCCGCGAGCTTCGCAGTTTCTCATCCTCGGCGCCAAGGCGCGCACCATCCTGCAAGGCCGCTACGCGGTTTCCATCGAAGATATCCAAGCCATCGCGCCGTCGGTGTTGCGCCACCGCATCGTGCCCAACTTTAAAGCCCAAGGGGAAGGCATCTCTTCCCTGGACATCATCAACCGATTGCTGGCCGAAGTAAAAGCATCGACGGACGGGAAGGCGGCGCGCTAGCGCGCCGCCAATTCCAATTTACAGATTTAAGATTCCAGAATTCGCGAGTTCGGTAAATCTGGAATGGCAATCTGTAATTGGCAGTTCTCTGTGGTAGAGATTTGATAAATTGACAATCGTAATCGGCGATCTTCCATCCTCCATCCTCGACTCGTAGTCTGAGATTATGGCCGACGGCAACAAGAACTACTTCGACCCCAAAGTCCTCGCGGGCATCGCCAATCTCTCCCTGCGTGCCCGCTGGGTCGTCGAAGGTCTGCTGTCCGGCGTGCACAAAAGCCGCGCCAAGGGCTTCAGCGTCGAATTCGAGGAACATCGCGAGTATTCGCCCGGCGACGAGATTCGCCGCATCGACTGGAAGGCGCTGGGCAAATTCGATCGCTACATGATCAAGGAATACGAGGACGAAACCAACCTGCGCGCCTATCTCTTGGTCGACGGCAGCGCTTCGATGAACTATGCCTCGGACGGCATCACTAAATTCGATTATGCCTGCACGCTCACGGCATCGCTGGCCTATCTCATTCTCAAACAGCAAGACGCCGCCGGCATCGTGACATTTTCTGACAAAGTCGAGTCGTTCGTCCCGCCGCGTTCCAAGCGCGACTATCTGTTGCAAATCATTCATGCGCTGGAGAATCGCGGCCCGGCGGGTGAGACCAATGTCGCCAGGATTCTCGAAGAGTTGGCCGGGCAGATCCGCCGGCGCGGCTTGATCGTATTGATCTCGGATCTGCTTGACGAGCCCGACCAGATCGTCAAGGGACTGCGCCAATTCCGCTTCAAAGGCAACGATGTGATCGTCTTTCACCTGCTCGACCAGGCCGAGCTCGACTTGCCCTTCGATGGCAATATTTTGTTCGAGGATCTGGAAGCCGCCAATCTGCAAGTGATCGCCGACCCTCGCACCATCCGCGCCACCTACAAGGAAGTGGTTCAAGAGTTCATCACCGGCATGCGCAAGCAATGTCATGACAGCGCCATCGACTATCAATTAATCTCCACCGCCACCCCATTGGATCAGGCGTTGGCGAGCTATCTGAGCTGGCGAGGCTAGCGGTCATGTCGGTCTTTTTTCTCTACCCGCTGTTTCTTTTCGGCTTGGCCGCAGCGTCGCTGCCGATATTGATTCACCTATTGAACCGGCGCCGCTTGAAACGCATCCGCTTTCCCGCCGTCCGATTCATCCTGCTGTCGCAAAAACGCATCTCGCGGAGCTACCGCCTGCGCCATTGGCTCCTCCTGGCACTGCGCACTCTGGCGGTGATTTGCCTGGCGCTCCTGCTCGCCAATCCGATCTTCCAGACCGGCGCCGGGCTGTTTGCCGGCGGCGGCCCGGTGTCACTGGTCGTCGTCCTGGATAATTCGCTGAGCATGAGTTGGTCCGGCGATGGCAATGGCTTCAAGCAAGCCAAGGAAGCGGCGAGTCTCTTGATTGGCGACTTGAACGATGGCGACCGCGCCGCGGTGATTCCGACTAACATCAGCGCCAAGGAAGCCTTTCGCCTGAAGGACCAGAAGGATGTGCTGTTGAAAGAAGTCGCGGGTCTCGAAGTCGCCGACGGCACGGCCAATCTCCCCGCTGCGCTCAGTAAAGCCTACGAGCTCCTCAATCAACCAGCCGGGCAAAAGGAGATTCGCATCATTACCGACATGGCGCTCACCGGCTGGGATCAATTCTCGCTCGCATCGCTCAAGCAAGCCGACCCATCGATTCCGTTGAAAGTGATCCGCATCGGCAGGAAACAACAGCCAATCAACGGCACGGTCAAGGAAGTTCGCCTCGGCAGCCAGGGCGTCGGCGTCAACCTGCCACTGCAGATCGAAGCGACGGTCGCCAACTTCGGCGCCACGGAAATCAAAGAGCTGTTGGTGCAACTATCCATCGACGGCCAGAACAAAGAACAGAAGCTAACCACGATACCAGCCAAGGGCGAAACGTCGGTAACATTTCAAACTCGTATCGCTCAAGCTGGCGCTCATGCCGGGCAAATCACGCTAAAAAAGGACGGCCTCGCTGGCAGCCCCGTGGCGAACTTCGCCCTCGACGCACAAG
Organism: Binatia bacterium; assembly: GCA_035693605.1. Taxonomy (GTDB): domain Bacteria; phylum Desulfobacterota; class Binatia; order UBA9968; family UBA9968; genus DP-20. The sequence goes on along the minus strand of DASSGE010000028.1, from coordinate 4,619 downwards.
ACAAGTTGAGGGTCCTGCTGGTTGATGGCGATCCGCAAACTTCGTTGGTACAAAGCGAGACGTTTTTTCTCACTCGCGCTTTAAATCCCTCCGGCGAGCGCGACGCGTCGCTGTTCTTGCCCACGGTCGTTTTGCCGGATGGACTGAACGCCGCGACGCCGGATAATTACCAGGTGGTGATTTTGTCGAACCTTGCGGTGCTGCCCGACGCTTTTGTCACCAAGCTGCAAAACTTTCTGCGCCAAGGCGGCGGCGTGCTGATTTTCACCGGCGATAAATTTCAAGCCGACAGCTATAATCAGAAACTTGGCGCAGCGTTGCCAACACAGTTGCGCGACAAGAAAACCGGACCGGAGGCAGGCGGCGAGAAGATCGACAAAATCGATCTCACCCATCCCGCGCTGCAAGGTCTCAGCGACAGCATTTTGCAGGAATCGATCAAGACCGTGCGCGTTTGGGGCTATCAACGCGCCGCCGGCAAGCCGCTCATCGCCCTCGCCAATGGCGAACCGTTGCTGCTCGAGCAGAAGGTCGGCGCCGGCAAAGTAATGCTGGTGACGACCAGCGCCGACCGCGACTGGAGCGACCTGCCGGTTAAAACCGTCTTCCTGCCGCTGATCCAATCGCTGACTCAATATCTCGCCGGCGGCAAACGCGGCAACCTCGATGCGGGCATCGCGGTTGGCGCCGTCAAAGAGCTGTCATTCCCGGCCAACTTCGTCGGCCGCAATCTGCGCGTCACCAAACCCGACAAGCAAAACGTCGAAGTTACCATCGCCGGTGAAAAAGACCGCGCCACTGCAACGCTCGACGGTAATGATAAGGCCGGCATCTACCGCCTGTCACTGCCAGCGGGCGGCGACAAGGACAGCGGCTCCCCGCAAATCTATGCCGTCAATGCGCCATTTTTGGAATCGCGCTTGGACGAAATCGGCGCCGCCGAGCTCGCCGCCAAGTTCAAACCGATCCGCACCGAAGTCCTCGATGTGGCCGCGCTCAAAGAAGGCGGCAAACGCGTCGATCTGGCGCTACCGTTGCTGGCACTACTGATTGTCACATTGCTAACCGAGGGCTGGCTTGGTCAGCGATTTTAACAACAACTGAGAATTGAGAATGGAACATTAACCGTGTCCCAACGCCTGTTTTGAAAATTTAATTCGTAATTTTGAATCTATATGCATCGCCGCAGGTTCATCGGACTTCTATCACAAGGGATCATCGGGTCGGCATTGCTGCCGCACCTGGCATTCGCCAATCATCCGGCCGACAAGCGCCGGCTGCAATTCGTCTTTGCTCAGTTGAAATACCGCGGCGGCGATTGGAATCCGCATCCACTCTCAGTGGCGCCGCTGATGGAAGAACTGATGCTACGCACCAGCATCGAAGCGGCGCCGGTCCGCCATGAAGTCAGTTTGACCGACCGCGATTTGTTCAATTATCCGTTTCTCTATCTCGCCGGCAAATACGAATTCGATCCGTTCACTCCAGAGGAGATCGACATCCTGCGCCGGTTTCTTTCTTACGGCGGCTTCATGTTGATTGACGACGCCCTTGGCCAGCAAGGTTACGGCTTCGACAAGGCAGTGCGCCGCGAGCTGCTGCGCGTGTTCCCCGGCAATGAATTCAAACGCCTGCCGGCCGGCCACGCCGCGCTGCGCAGTTATTACCTGCTGCGCAGTATCGGCGGTGTGCGCATTGTCAGCCCGGTGTTGGAAGGCATTACCATCGGCAACTCTACGCCGGTGATGTATTGCCAAAACGGTCTCTGCGCCGCTTGGGAGCGCGATCAGGTCGGCAAGTGGACCAACGCTTGCACTCCCGGTGGCGAGCCGCAACGACGAGACGCCTTTCATCTGGGCATCAATCTAATCCTCTACGCCATGACCGAGAATTACAAAGACGATCTCATCCATGTACCGTTTATCCGCAAGCGTCTGACCCGCTAAGCCATGAAAGATCTTTATCTCATTGGTTCTTTGCCGGGCTGGCTGGTGGCAGTCATCGGCGTCGTCACGTTGGCGCTACTGGTTCAACAATTCTTCGGCTTGAAGAATCGGCTGCCTGTAAGTCAGACCAGTTTCCTCACCGGGCTGCGCGCGCTGGTCTACGGCGTGCTGATCTTTTTTCTCTTCGGACCGGCGCTGATCGACAAGCGTGTGACCAAATTGCGCCAACCGCTGACGGTAATGATCGACAGTTCCCAGAGCATGGGCTTTGCGGCCAGCTCGAAGAGCGCGCCGGGTGATAAGAATGCCAAGAGCCGCCTCGATCTCGTGCGCGAAAAACTCGACGCCGGCGGACAAAATTCCATCCTGCAAAAGCTCGGTCGTGACTACGATCTCAAATTGATTCGCCTCGGTACCAGCCTCGAGCCGATGACCACCGACGGCCTTGCCGGCTTGAAACCGCAGGATCCCGGCACGCGTTTATTGGAGCTGCTGCAAACCTCGGCGCGCGACAGCAGCGCGGCTTCGGCGGGCATCATAGTTTTCACCGACGGCATCACCAACGGCGATAAGAAAAATCTCGACGGCGGTCCGGCGTTGACCGTTCCGGTGTTCGCCGTCGGCGTTGGCGAGGCGGAAGGTTTCACCGACGTGCGCATCACCAAGCTCGGCGCGCCGGAGTTCGCCTTTCGCGGCCGCGAGTTCAAGATCGATTTGACGATTCAAGCTTCGGGCATGAAAGGTAAGTCGGTGCCGCTCTTTTTCAACCGCGGCAAAAATATCATTACTACCCGCAACGTGGCGGTCGACTCCGACTCCTTCGAACAAAAACTGACGCTAAGCTTCACGCCCAAGGACCTCGGCACCCATGGATTTTCCGTCAGCATACCGACCCAGGCCGGCGAACAGATCATTCAGAACAACAGCAAAGAATTCAAAGTCGAGGTGCAGCGCGACAAGATTAGAATCCTCACACTCTCTGGCTCACCAGCGTGGAACTATCGTTTTCTGCGCATGGCCATGAAGCAAGATCCCTTGATCGAGCTGGTCTCTTTCGTGTTTCTGCGCACGCCCACCGACAGCGTCGATGTGCCCGAGAGCCGGTTGAGTTTAATTCCCTTTCCCATCGACGATATATTTCTCGAAGAGTTGAAAAACTTCGACGTTATTTTCTTCGACGACTTTTCCCATCGCGCTTACTTCAATCCGTCTTACCTGGAACGCGTGCTCGACTTTGTTCGCGACGGCGGCGGCCTGGCCATGCTTGGCGGCCCGCGCTCCTTCGATGCCGGCGGTTACGGCGAAAGCGCGCTTAAAGAAGCCCTGCCGGTGGAGCTGGATGGCAAAGGAACTTTTCAATCCCCGGCCGCGCTCAACGTCGCGCTCACTGCCGCCGGCAAGGCCCATCCGATTACCCGCTTGCTGCCCGACCCTAAAGCCAACGAGGAAGCCTGGAGCAAGATGCCGGCGCTTACCGGCATGAATCAAGTGCGCGCCGCGCGCGGCGAGACTTTGATCACGAGCAGCGGCGAAGGCGGCGGCGCGCCGCTCTTGACCATCGGCCGTTTCGGCAAGGGACGCACCCTCGCGCTCATGAGCGACGACGCTTGGCGCTGGAATTTCATCGCTGTCGGCAATAAAGAGTCACCGCAAAATCATTTGAAGCTGGTGCGCCAAGCGGTGCGCTGGCTCGCCCAAGAACCGTCCTTCGAACAGGTGCAATTGTATCCTATCGCCGCAGCACAGCCGGGAGAAAAAGCCCAGATCAAATTGAAGGTGTCGAAAGATGACTTCACTCCGACACGTCAAGCGACAGTGCAGCTGCGCATCTTCGGCCCCGAAGGCGAGCCGACAGTAGTCGCCGCCGCGGCCGACAGTGAGGAAGGCGAGTACACTGGTGAATTTATTCCGACCAAAGAAGGGACCCATCGCGTTGAGGCCGAGGCCAGCTTGGCTGGCAAAGTGCTCGGTAAAGATCGCGCCAGCTTTACCGCGGCGTTTGCCTATGGTGAAACCGACGACGGCCTGCCGCGTCTCGATCTCTTAAAACAGATCGCCGAGAACAGCAAAGGCGAATATTTTTCGATTAACGATTGGAACGATAGAGCGCTTGAAAAAATTGCTGCCAAACTCGAAACCATCGCACCGTCGCAACTGGTCGAGCAGCGCCAAACCCGTCTATGGAGCACGCTGTGGCCATTCGCGATCGTGCTGACGCTGCTCAGCATCGAATGGTGGCTGAGAAGGAAGTGGGGATTAATATAGAGAGGTCGGTCGCTCCCCGGACTAAGGCCGATACGCTCCAATGAATCGAACACTGCGCACCCTAACAATGATGATCGCGCTGGTCGGGTTGCCGGCGCGCGTTCAAGCCTTTTGCCACGAGCTCGAAGTCGTCCAGCAGGGACGGTTTTTTCGCACCGCCGCAGCCAGCGCGCCGCAAGTGACCCTTGAATGGCTCGGCCACTCGACTTTTCAAATCACCTCATCGAAAGGCACCCGCGTCCTGACCGATCCGCATGGCGCTTACGATTTACCGCAGCCGACCCTGCCGCAGCATATCGTCACCACCAGCCACCAGCACGGCCCGCACAACAGCGTTCACATGGCGCCCGGCACACCGGTGATCCTGCACGGCCTTACCCCCGGAGGGGAAAACTGGCAAAAGATCTC
>DASSGE010000027.1:0-2896 GCA_035693605.1 Binatia bacterium | reverse complement strand
ATTTAGCTTTGCTGGCGGCTTTTGGCAGGATCCATGACACCAACCCGCACGATACAGCGCTGGCAGCAACGGCAAATGGCACTGGCATGATTGTGGCCACGCTGCCGATACCAATGGCGCCGAGCGAACCGAAGCCGCGGTCGAGAAAAAATAAGCTCATGGCGCGGCCAAGCATATGATCAGGACACTCTTGCTGAATGATCGCGCGCGCCAGCACGCGATAGCTCATCTGCATCGAGCCGACGACGGCTAGCAGGGCAATGGAAAGAAAGTAAATCGGCGACAGCGCAAACAGGAAAATACCGACGGCGTAAATTAAACTGGAACCGACCAGCAAGCGACGCATGCCGCGCAAGCGCACGTGAGTCGACAAAACAAAGCTGATCAACACCGCACCAATACCGGGTGCCGAAACCAATACGCCGTAGCCCGCCGGCCCCACATGCAAAACTTCCTGCGCGAAATAGGGAAGAAACTGTGCGTAGGAGATACCGAAAAAGCCGTTGGAATAAGTCGTCAGGATCGTCGCAAACAAGCGCCGATTCTCACGTAGATAGGTTACTCCCTCGATAATGTCCTTTAGCCAATCACCTTTTGCCATGGTCGTCGGCACCGCAGCCGATTGCATCCGCCACAGCGTAGCTAACATACCGACAACGGTAGTTGCCTGGATCAAGATACAGGGTCCCGGTCCGATCAATGTCAAAAGCACCCCGCCGATGGACGGCCCGATCACTTTGGTTAAGTTATGAGTCGCGGAGTTGAGCGCCAAAGCACTGACGACGCCCTCTTGTGGCACTAGATTAACGATCACAACTTGTTGGGCCGCAGTGCTGAACGAGCTGACAATCGCCATGAACACCACCAGCACAACGATGTGCCAAAACTGCAGCAAGCCGGTAAAAATCAGCGCGGCAAAAATTAGCGTCTGAATCAGATTGGCAATCCGGCTCAGCTTGAGCAGCTGGATACGGTCCATGCGATCAGCAACAACTCCGCCGATGGGACCGAATACAAAGCGCGGCGCAAATTCGCAGAATCCCAATAAGCCCAACGCAAAGGCCGACCGGGTGAGTTCCCAGGCTAACCAATTCTGGACTACGAAGTGGATGTACTCGCCAGTCTCCGCGGGCAAATAACCGATCGTAAACAGGCGAAAATCGCGATAGCGCAGGGCTGGTGGTAGTCTCACGTTGTAAGCGATCCTTGGCGCAATCACGCCAACCAAACTATATTCTCAGACAGCGGCTAAGTCTAATTCGGTCTGTGCAATAATCTCGACGGCGAGGCTTGTCAGTGCCACAAATTTCATCTAAAAACTGTTTCAAGCGAAGAATTCTTCAATCAGTTCGTAGTCGGAGCATCATTGAAAGATCGAGCAACAACGCCTCTGCCCGAGCACAAATCCCAAGATAACTGGTGGGATTATTGTCCGATCTGCAGTTGGAAGCTTAACAATCACAAGTGTAAATTTGTCTGTCCCAACCCAAAATGTAATTTCTTCATGAGCTGTAGTGAATTCGACCTCTAGCGATCTACGCCGCATTGCGGTAGAGAATCAAATCATGGCGAAAACAGCTGGCATCGTCATCATCGGCAACGAGGTCCTGTCGGGCAAGACCCAGGATATCAACTCGCACTTTTTCTGCACGGAACTGCGGCAACTCGGTGTCGAAGTGCAGAAGATCTCTACTATTCAGGATGAAATACCGCTGATCGGCAAGGAAGTCGCCGAGTTTTCCCATCGCTTCGATTACGTTTTCACCTCGGGCGGCGTCGGCCCGACCCATGACGATGTCACCATTGAAGGAATCGCGCACGGCTTCGGTATCAATGTCGTGCGTCATCCCGACATCGAAGCGCGCATGCGCCGCCGCTTGGGTGCCGATGTGAATGAGGCGCGCCTGCGCATGGCCAACGTGCCCGAAGGCGCGACGCTCCTGTGCGCTGATGCACCCTTCGCGCCCATCGTGCAGATACGCAATGTCTATGTTTTTCCGGGCATCCCGAAGATTCTTCAGGAACGCTTTCACAACATCAAAGAACAGTTTCGCGACGCACCTTACTATCTAAAGAACGTTTACGTGCGCCACGGCGAAGGCATTATCGCGACGATGCTCAACGATCTGTTGGCGAAATATCCGAAGCTCATGTTGGGATCTTATCCGGTCCTCGACCTCCCAGAGTACAAGGTTAAAGTCACCTTGGAGTCGAAAGACCCGAACTATTTGACCCAGGCGTTAGCAGCTTTCGTCGCCTCCCTGCCACAAGACAGCGTTCACCGTATCGACTAGCTAGCGCGAATGGCCGAGACTTCTTCCTGGGGCCGACTGCCGCCGTTCAAGAAGGCGCCGCTGCCACCAATGCCGGGAATGCTCCGCTCGCTTGGCCCCGGCGTTGTTTTTATGGCTTTGGCTCAGGGCAGCGGAGAATTGATTTTTTGGCCCTATACGATTGCTAAGTATGGTCTAACGTTTTTGTTTTTGCTGGTCCCCGCCTGTTTGCTGCAATTTCCAGTGATTTACGAGATTGGCCGTTACACGTTGCTCACGGGTGAAAGCATCTTTCAGGGTTTCATTCGGCTGAATCGGCAGTTCGCTTTTTTTCTCTGGGTATTGATGACGCTGTCGTTCCTCTGGTTCGGCGCTTTTGCCGCCGCCGGCGGCACCTCGATCGCCGCCCTGACCGACTTTCCCGCCGGGTGGAGTCGCAGAGAGCAAACTTTATTTTGGGCCTATGCGACCATGGCGCTTTTTCTGTTTGCGATTCTGCTTAGCAAGGTGATTTACAGACTGATCGAGACATTTATGTGGAGCGTGGCGATCTTTACGTTAGTCGGACTGATCTGGGCCAGCGCTAACGCCGAAGTGCTGCGCGCTCTGCCGACTTTCTTAAG
>DASSGE010000026.1:0-6830 GCA_035693605.1 Binatia bacterium | reverse complement strand
CGGCGCACCGTTTCTCTTACCGACCCGAAATACCACAGCGCGCCATTCATTGGATCAATGGTTCGAAAGCCACAATATACGTCCGCGAATTTTGGCGGAATTCGAGGATAGCGCCTTGCTGCAAGTATTTGGACGCCATGGCTTGGGTTGTTTCTTTGCTCCCAGTTTAATCGCCGAGGATGTCCGTCAACAGTACGATGTGAAAGAAATTGGCCGGGTAGATAGCCTGCGCGAGAAGTTTTATGCGATCTCTCTCGACCGTAAACTTAAACATCCCGCCGTTGTGGCGATTTCTCAAGCGGCAAAAACCAAACTCGGCGATTGACCTCCAAACACTGTCGATTATGAAACCCTGGATCAATTACCAACACTTGCTGTACTTCAAAACCATAGCCAGCGAGGGCAGCATCGCGCTAGCCGCCGATCGTCTGCGCTTGGGACCGCCGACTCTGAGTGCCCAACTCAAACAGTTCGAGGACACTATCGGTGTCAAACTCTTCGAGCGTCAGCATAAAAAGCTCATCCTCACGGAAGCGGGTCGTGTCGCGCTGCAATATGCCGATGACATTTTTCGCATGGGCGACGAGATGCTAGAGGTGCTTCATGATCGTCTGCCGCCCATGCGCACCCATGTGCAAATCGCCGCTTTGGACAGCGTGCCCAAGCATCTGACGCTGGCGGTGGCCAAGGCGGCTTATTTGCTTGGCGATTGCACGGTGTCGATCCTCGAAGGGAAAGGCGATGAGCTTATACGTGAGCTGGCGCTGCACCGCATCGATCTATTCATTTCCAATTATTTACCGTCGACCCACGAGGCCCGTGGCCTCTATTCAAAGAGCGTGGCCAAAGTGCCGGTGAGTTTTTGCGGCGCGCCGAAGTATAAGTCCTTGCGCTCGGGATTTCCCGAAAGTTTGTCCAAGGCGCCGATGATCCTGCCGACGGTTCACAGCAAGCTGCGGCATGATATGGAACACTATATGAAGACCGCCGGCATCACGATGGACGTCGTCGCCGAAACGCAGGACACCAGCCTGCAAACGCTGATGGGGATGGATGGCATCGGGATCATTCCGATTCCGATTTTTGCGGTGGAGGATCTGATCAAGGCCGGTAGCCTGATCTCGCTCGGACAGTTGCCGGGAATCTTTGAAGAATTCTATCTGGTCGCGGCGTCCCGCAAGATCGAAAATCCGATTTCGAGCCAGCTCATGAAAAGCTTTCGCCTCTGACCAGCTTCGTCCAATGCGAAGCAAACGTTTGTTTTTATCACTTTGCCGAAATCGATGGACGTGACTATATTAGTGTCATCGGTAGGGAGGGGACTCTATGAACATGGCCAAACGCATCGGTTTATTCGTCGGCGTCAACCTGCTGATCGTATTGACGATCACGACGGTTACCAGTTTACTCGGCATCCAGCCGTATCTTTCGAGCCGAGGCATCAACCTCCAAGCGCTGGCGGCTTTCTGCCTGCTTTGGGGCTTCGGGGGCGCCTTCATTTCGTTGGCGATCTCACGAATCACCGCCAAGTGGATGATGGGGATCAAAGTTATCGATCCGATGACCCGCGACCCCAATGAACGCTGGTTGATCGACCGAGTTCACACCTTGGCCAAGGGCGCCAAGCTGCCGGCGATGCCCGAAGTGGGCATCTACGATAGCGATGAAGTAAATGCTTTCGCCACCGGCCCGACCAAGGCGCGCGCGCTGGTGGCAGTGTCGAGTGGTCTTCTGAACGTCATGAACAAACAGGAAGCCGACGGCGTCTTGGGCCATGAAGTCGCCCATATCGCCAACGGCGATATGGTGACCATGACTCTGGTCCAGGGCGTGGTAAACGCCTTCGTGATGTTCTTTGCCCGCGTCATCGCGTGGACCGTCAGTCAGTTCGTCGATGAACGTATGCGCCACTGGGTGCACTTCGGCGCGGTGATCCTGTTCGAAATCGTCTTTAGCATACTCGGCATGTTCGTGGTGGCGGCTTTCTCGCGGGCGCGCGAGTATCGTGCCGACGCCGGCGGCGCGATGTTAGCCGGACACGCCAATATGATCGCCGGCTTAAAGAAGCTCAAACGCACTTTGGAGTTGACCGACGACGCCCAACCGTCGCTGGCGACCATGAAAATCTCCTCAGGGAAGAGTTCAGGCTTGATGGCGTGGTTATCAACGCACCCTGATCTCGACGAAAGGATTCGCAGATTGGAGATGGTGTAAACGCGTTAAGCTCCTCCGACGCGAGCTGATCGCGCTGGTGAGGCAGTTGTTGAAAGAGCTATGCAGGAAAATTAACGAATCGAAAGTGAGCCTAATGAACTCAACCGATCGATTTCGGCATTACTCGCATGGCGGCGCGTGGCGCTGTCCAGCTCCTTTTGCAGCTTATAGAGCTTCTGGACATCGTTGCGCGGTTCCTTCTTGTCGTTGATCGTCGCCGGCGAGAATTTGGTCGACGCGGTGGTTTACCTGAAAGACATCAAGAAGGGTAAGAAATCAGAACTGGCCAAGGTGACCATGGATCCAAAGGGCTGCGAATATATGCCGCACGTTTCGGCCTTTCCTGTCGACACATCGGTCGAGCTTCTCAACCGGGATGTGATTCTCTACAACGAGCGCACGCTCAGCAAAGCCAATGCGCCGATGAACTTGGCCCAGCCCAAGTTCAAAGAACCATGACGCAGACGTTGATAAGCCCGAAGTTATTCCGCTGCGCTGCGAATGTTCATGGGTGAATGAGTGGTTGGCTGTTCGTCGCGGCAAATCCCTACTTCCAAGTCGCCGCTAGCTCGGGCGCGTTCAAGCTCACCGATGTGCCGCCAGGCGACTACACGCTCGAAGTGTAGCACGGGTCGCTCGGTAGCCAGCAGAAGAAAGTGACGGTCAACGCGAAGGAAGAGTTCAAAGCGGACTTCGAGCTGGCGCGGAAATGAGTGATTGAGCGTGCGCGGCAGTCAGCTTCGCAAGCGGCCACCGCGGACCGTGGCTCCGACGACCACGCCGGCGCTGGCCAATACGAGATTTTTGATAATATATTGTCCTTCCAGTGTCGGCGCGTACGGAAAGTGGCTGAAGACTTCCTGTGGAAACATCAGCATGGGAGCGACGGTTCCCGCCATTTGCAGCCACAGCAGAAGCAGCGTCGTGCGCAAAAATATCGCCAAGATCAAACCTAAACCGACCGCGCATTCCCAAACCGCGAGAATGATTAAAGCCGCTCGTGGCGGCACCATTCCAAAACTGACAACCTCGAGGGTTCTGGTGGCTAGGCCTTCGGCTGGACTCAAGCCCGGGAAGAATTTTAGAAAACCGAACCACATAAAGATCACGCCCACGCTAATGCGCAGGAGAGTAATGCCGTAGCGCGCCATATATTGGGTTACGGTTTGATCGAGCAAATCGAGACGAGACGCTAACGGTTTCATTGAGGCACCCGCTTCTTTCTCGCTCCATCAAAACAAAATTACCGCCACTTACAACAGTCTGTTTGCGCGTTCAGCGACCATGATGATTCGCCGTTGAAGGATTCTTGGCATAGCAGAAGTGTTGTTATACAGTCGGGCGAACCGTGACTGAGTGTTGGCGTTACGGTTTGTAAACAGGGGATTGGGGGATGCATGGAAGTAAAATCAATCAAAGAAACCCACACCGAATTGATGATGCAAAGCGTCAAGTTCGCCAAGGACGAGCAAGGGCGGCGCAAGGGACAGGCGATTTTGTTCAAGTGGCCGGAAATCGAAAAGCAGTTGGGCGAGCACAAGCATATTTACGTCGTCGATGCCCGCCTCGGTTCGAACAATCATACCCATCGGCTGTGGTACGACGTGATCCCGCCGCATACCGAAGAAGGCCAGGAGTGGAAAACCCTCGGTCATCGTCACACGGTCGAAGCGATCATCTATTTTCTCAAAGGCAAGGGGCATAGCATCATCGACGGCGTGCGCTATGACTGGGGACCGGGAGATCTGCTTAGCGTGCCGATGTTTTCCTGGCACCGGCATGTCAATGACGGCGATGAGCCGGTATTGCGCATCGCGTCGACCACCGGGCCGTTATCTTTGGCCCTGGGCCAAGCGGTCTATGAAGACGAACGCTATCCGGAGTTCTGGATCTACGCCCAGGAAGGCGAAGATGCGCGCAACACCTTGATCCCCGGCGGCGGTGGCAGCGTCGAAGCAGCAAAAATCGGCAACAACCGCGCGGCTGAAATGTACGCCGAGCAAGTTGCTTTCGCTATGCACGAGGAGCAGCTGCGGCGCAAAAGTAAGGTGCTAGTCAAGCAAAAGGATCTCGTCTTCGAGCCGACGGCGATGGGCAATCTTGCTTACGTGGTCGATCCGCGCATCGGTTTCCACGCCAAGGCGCTCGGCGTGGTGATGGCGGAAATCCCAGCGGGCAAGCGCTCCGGCGCGCACCGTCATCTCTACGACGAAATCAATCTGGTGGTTGGCGGTCAAGGCAAGATCATTGTCGAAGACAAGGAGTATAACTTCGACACCCTCGACGTGTTATCGATTCCCGTGTTTCAGTGGCATCAATATTTCAACACGGGCACCGAGCCGTTGCGCATCCTCGGCATCAACACGCGATTGGCCATGGACAATTTAGGCTTGTCGCTGACGCACCAGGGCGAGCACGCGGATTATGTGTGAGAGAAAATGCCGTACGCGTGTTCCTGATTCGTGCTCATTGAAGTCGGAGCCTGAGCCTGACGCCTCAGTTAAAGAAATCCGCCAAATTGTTTCCAACCAGGTATTTCATAGTCAATTCAAAGCAGAGGAGAGCAATCATGGCAGACGCACCGGTTACAGCAGAAGAAGAGGTTAAGGAACGGGTTGCCTATATTTCGCCCTATGAACAGTGGAAGAAGTCGGAGGGATTGCCGACCTATCGCGGCCTGGCGATCAAAGATGTCAACGCTCTGGAGTTGGCCCCGTGGAAGTCGAGCGGCGAGGGCATGGCGGCGTTTCTCAATCTCGAGGGCACCGGCGGCTTCAACGATTCCTACGTCGCGGCGATTCCGCCGGGCAAATCGCTCAAGGCGCATCGCCACTTATTCGAAGAGACGATTTATATTCTCAAAGGCCAGGGCGCGACTTCGGTTTGGATCGATCCTAGCCGCAAAGAAACGTTTGAGTGGCAAGAGGGCAGTTATTTCTCGATCCCGATGAATGCCTGGCATGAGCATCACAACGCGTCCGGTTTAGATTCGGCGCGGTATATCGCCATGACCAGCGCGCCGCGGGTGATCGACACGTTCAACAATTATGAATTCGTTTTCGAGAATCCATTTGTCTTCAAGGACCGATACAACTCCGAGGAAGGTTACTTCAAGCAGGCCGCGCCGGCGCAGCAGTGGGCGACCAACTTTGTCGCCGACGTGCGCGTTTGCGAGACCTACTCCGGCGGTTTCGACCGTGGCGGCGGGGCCAAGAGCACGGTGTTTCGCATGGTCAAGCAGACGGTCAAGTCCCATGTATCGCACTGGGGTGTCGGTGCTTACAAAAAAGCGCACCGCCACGGTCCAGGCATTCACGTCTTGATCATTCGCGGCACCGGCTACTCGATCCTCTGGCAGGAGGGCAAACCGTTGGAGCGCGTCGAGTGGGGGCCGGGAAGTGTGTTCGTGCCGCCGGAAATGTGGTTTCACCAGCATTTCAACGGCAGCGCTGAGCCGGTGTTTTTTCTCGCCATCGGCTGGGGCAGCGATAAGCCGAAAGCCGGCGGCAAGGCTTATGTCTACAAGAGCGTCAAAGAAGGCGGCGATCAGATCGAGTACGAAGATGAAGATCCGCAGATTCATGCCGAGTTTGAAACCGCGATGCGGAAGGCCGGCGCGCGCTGCAAGATGGATTATCATCCGCACTGCACCATGAAATAGAGCTACGCGAGGATCGACGACGGAGGATTGCGGATGGCGCGAAAGCACTGGGTATTCATTTCCGCAGTGGTATTGATTGAGGTCGTTACCTGCTTGGCAGCGGCTCGCGCAGCTTCGATCGAGCCGATCTTCGGCGAAATCGCCAAACTTTCCGGTGAGGCGCGGCAAAAACGGTTAGAAGAGGGCGCCCGCAAAGAGGGCGCCTTTACTTACTATTCGATTTCCAATGCCGATTTGATCGGCGCCTACGTCAAGGGGTTTACCGCGCGATATCCATTTATCCGCGGCGATTTTTATCGCGGCAGCGGCAATCAACTGGTCGTGCGCACAATGATGGAGCATAAGTCGGGGCGGCTGGCCGCCGATGTCATTTCGGTGGGAACTGAAAATGTCATGGCCCTCAAGCGCTCCGGTATCTGGACGCCTTACCGCTCGCCGGAGGCGCAGTTCTACCCGCGCGAGCAGTACGACAAAGACGGTTATTTTCATTCCGATAGCCTCGGTTTGGCGACCATGGTGTATAACACCCAGCTGGTCAAAAAAGGCGAAGCGCCCAAGGGCTACAGCGATCTGCTCGATGCCAAATGGAAAAACAGCATGACCATCGACCTGGAGCCGGAGCGCGCCATGCTGGCGTGGTTGTCGGCCTGGGGCGAAGCGCGCACGCGCGATTTCGTGCAAAAGCTGCTCGCCAACGGCGCCAGCGTGCGGCGCGGCCATACGCTGCAAGCTCAGCTGCTTTGCGCCGGCGAGTTTAAGGTCGCGGTGGAGCTCTATCCCGATGCGGTGTTGCGGATGCGCCAAAGGGGTTGCCCGGCGGAAATTGTTTTTCCCGATCCCACCCCAGCGCTCGCCGGCGGCAACTATGGCGTCAACATCAACGCGCCGCACCCCCATGCAGCGGCGCTGTTCGTCGATTTCGTCCTGTCGGCGGAAGGAGCGAAGATCCTGGCCG
>DASSGE010000025.1:0-2296 GCA_035693605.1 Binatia bacterium | reverse complement strand
TGAACGTCCGCAATGTCCTGCAAGAACAGATCGACACACTGAACGCACCCGAGAAGCTCCGCGCCGCCCTGGGCCCTGACATTCCTTTCGAATTGCTCGCGGTGCGGCCATGGACCGGACACTGCGTGGTCGCCGACAGCTACCAGCAAGGCCGCGTCTTCCTCGCCGGCGATGCCGCCCACTTGAACTGGCCCGCCGGCGGCTTCGGCATGAACACCGGCGTCGGCGACGCCGTCGACATCGGCTGGAAGCTGGCCGCGATGCTGCAAGGCTGGGGCGACAAGAATTTATTGAATAGCTACACCGCCGAACGCAAACCCATCGCCATGATCAACGTCAACGAAGCCGCCGCCATGCGCGCCAACTTCGACAAGGAAACCCCTTTCTCGCCGCAAATGGGCGAAGACAGCGACGAAGGCCGCCGGCTGAGAGAAAAAGCCCGCGCAGCGATCATGCGCACCCGCGCCAAAGAATTTCAGCACGACTCCGCCGGCATCGAGCTCGGCTATCGCTACGAGAACTCGCCGATCTGTGTCCCGGACGGCACCCCCGCGCCGAAACTCGATCACGGCCTCTACGTCCCGTCCACCTGGCCCGGCGCCCGCGCGCCCCACGCCTGGCTCAAAGACGGACGATCAACGCTCGATCTTTACGGCAAAGGTTTTGTCTTGCTGAATTTCTCCGGCACGAATACGAGTTCGCTCACGACCATGGCGAAACAAGTCGGCTTGCCATTGGAAGTTGTGAATCTGAACGAACCAAAGGTGCGGGAGATTTACGAGCGAGATTTTGTCTTGGTCCGTCCCGACGGTCATGTGGCCTGGCGCGGCAACTTAGTGCCGGACAATTCAAGTGCGATATTGAATAAAGTGCGTGGAGCGGCCTAGCAGAATAAGTGGCCCAATCCGATCTTACTTCCTCTCCCATTGACGGGAGAGGACAGAGGTGAGGGTGCCCATCTAATTCAATGACGTGCGCAGCACCCCTATCCTAACCTTTCCCCGTCGAGAGGAAAGGAATAAAGAGCAAATGCTATGAACAGAACTATTCAGAATTTTCTCTTCACCATGTTGTTGATCATGGCATTTGCATCTCCCGCCTACACCGCAACGAAAGTATCCTTCCCCTATACCCCGATCGGTGTTGCCAGTTGGCCCTGGTGGATCGCCAAGGACGCCGGCTATTTCGACAAGCACGGCCTCGACGTCGACATGATCTACGTTGGCGCCTCGCCCGTGATCGTCCAAGCCATGCTCGGCGGCCAAGCCGGCGTCGGCGCCGGCGGCGGCACGCCGCTGGTCACCAATGTCCTGCAAGGGGGCGATGTCGTCCAAGTGGCGACCATGGTTCCTTACGCCATCCAATCCTTGATAGTTCGCGCCGATATCAAGACGACCAAGGAACTGGCCGGCAAAAAGATTGGCGTCAGCCGCTTGGGTGCAATCCCGCACTTTACGCTTCAAGCAATCACCAAGCTCTACAACGTCCAAGGCGTCAACGTGGTGCAGACCGGCACCACGGCCCAAGGCGTAGCAAGCTTGTCCCAAGGCCTGATCGACGGCGTCATCACCTCCGCACCCAACACATTTCGTTTAATGAAGGATGGCTACCGCGAACTCGTCAGCCCGAACGATTTCAAAAAACTGAATTTTGAATTCCTGATCAACGGCCTGGTCGCCCGCCGCTCCTTCGGCGTCAAGAATCGCGAGATCGTCATCGGCATGATCAAAGCGACCATGGAAGGAACGAAAAGAATGTTCACCGACGAGAAATATTCGAAAGCGGTCCTTGCCAAGTATACACGGCAATCCGAAGCCGAAGTCCTCGACCAGAGCTACCGCTTCGCCCTCGACATCTACGTCAAAGATCCCACCGTAACCGCAAGTTCAATTCAACCCATCATTCAACAAGCCGCTGAATGGCAGCAGATCGACGCCAAGCTCGCGGCCTCGACGCCGACAAGTGCGTACTACGACAATAGCTATATCGAGGAGATCAAAAAGTCTGGGTTCTATGCGCAGTTGTGGCGCTGATATTTTTAATTAGACGATTTTTAATTCTTCTGAAGCTAATCATGTCACCGACACAAGATACTTACTTCCGCCTCGACCAGGTCGGCAGCCTGCTCCGCCCTGAGGCGCTCAAAGTCGCTTACGCCCGCCATGGCAAAGGCGAAATTAATGATCAAGAATTGGCGAAAGCACAAGATCGGTCGATCAAGCAACTCGTTGCCAAACAAGAATCCCGCGGCGTCTCGATCCTCACTGACGGCGAATATCGCCGGCTCAACTTCCAA
>DASSGE010000024.1:0-2079 GCA_035693605.1 Binatia bacterium | reverse complement strand
AGGTCTGAAGCTGGCGTGGAACACCCCCGTATTCTTAGCGCTTTTGACCGTCCTTGCCGTCGTCAGCTTTTGCACCAAACCGTATACCCAGTTCATGCCGGTGTTCGCGCAGACGATTCTGAACGTCGGTGCCCCTGGACTCGGCATCTTGCTCATGGCGCCCGGCGCCGGCGCGATTTTGGGTGGGCTGACATTGGCATCGATACGCAGGTTTCCAAAACCTGCGCGTTTGTTGTTTAGCCTCGCTGGTGGCTTCGGTATTTCCATCGCCCTTTTCGCCACATCGCGCAGCTTTCCCTTGTCATTGGTATTCTTATTCATAGCCGGCGGCTTCCAAACCACTTTCTTATCGTCAGTCGCCACGCTGCTGCAATTTCATACTAGCGAGCACAACCGCGGTCGCATCATGTCGATGTTTGGCTTGATCAATCGCGGTCTCGGCCCAATGGGAAGTTTCCCGTTTGGACTGATCGCGACATGGATCGGCGCCCCTTGGACCGTGGCGATTTGCGGCGCGCTTACTGTTAGCCTAGTCGGCTATGTGGTGAATTACCGTGCAAGCTTAGGTGACGCCAAATCGGTGGGTGAAAGCTGACGACTGCTGTATCATTCCATGGGACAGCCGGATGGAATAGCGGTAATCACGTTCAAAAGCAGCAGATTCCATCCTCAGGCGAGCCGAAGTATCTCGAAATGGTGCACAGCCAAAAAGAAATTTCGCTGACGCTCAGTATGAGCAAGGTGAGCTTTGCGACTAAATCGCCTCAACACACGGCTAGTACCGCCCGAATCCTGAATGTAGGGAGGGCCGCGTCGGTCTAAATCTTTCCTTGTGACTGCAGGTGTTCGATGCGTTGGCGGACAATTTCACCAAGATCGCTCGAGTTAAGACCATCCGGTATTTGAATTCCTTCAGCGCCTAATTGAGTGAGCTTCTGATTGATTGCGTTGAGACTTGCGCGGATTCGCTCATGCTCCTGGAGGTATTGTCGGCAAGCGAGGATATTGTCGTCGACTTCCTCGATGCATTTGTTTAACCGGCGGCTCTCCTGACTGAAAGATTGACGCAGATGATCGACGTTGGCCTGGATGATCTGCTCCTCAACGGGGCGGATCTGCTTGGCAATCTCGCTCTTCATGTCTTGCAGGGCTTGGAGCAAGCGTTCGTATGATTGTTCTTCCCTCATGAGATCCTCCGGCATTTGGAATCTGACTTCTTTGGTCGCTATGTAATGCTGAGCTAGCGACTCCGACACGCGCCGTTTAACCAGCGCTAATGCCGCCTGAGTTTCGCGAATTCGCTCGTCCACCCGAGCTTCGTCGCCAATAAGTTTAACCAATTGTTCTAACGGTTCGGTGGCGACTGTCATGACTCTGTTCACCCGGCTAATGCGGACAGATCTTGTCTGCCCCAGCTCACGAGCCATTTATTTATCCAGTCGCGCGACAAACTGCAAGCATTGGGTAATTTTAGGTAAGAATAGTGAAACCGTGATGTTTTGCGGTGTAAAAATGAACTATACGGACTCGCTTGGGGGCTTTTATCGGGCAGAGTCGTCGCACCTTGGCAACTTTCTGCAGGCCAAGGGACAGCTTGAACTATCGTTTGGTTTCGGCGAGTTGGCGCTTCCAGCCGAGGGTACGTGCTTTCGCGGCAACCTCTTCGGCTTCCGCGATCATGCCTCTCTGTTGATAGAATATCGATAAGCTGGTGTAGGCGAGTTCATCATCCGGTGCGGCTTCGATCAATCGTTTTCCCACCTCGATGGCTTTGTCGAACTTCTCCTGGTGTGAGTACGTCATCGCCAGCGCATGCAAAGCGTCGGCATAGTTGGGATCTTCATCGAGAGCGTGCAAATAGGCGGCAACGGCATCGTCCAGGCGATCCTGGGCGAAATACTCCATTCCCTGATTATAAAAATCTTCTTTGTTCATCGCGGCGTCGCATGCTTAAATCGCGCCGGCTTTACGAATTTGGTGCAGCGGGCCGTTGTACCTGTTACGGGCGGCATTGTTGCAGCAAGACTTTTTTGAGCATCGTTGGATTAACCGGTTTTTTAAAGATCACGCCTTGCAAAC
>DASSGE010000023.1:0-2793 GCA_035693605.1 Binatia bacterium | reverse complement strand
GACCGCCAACGGCGGCGGAGAGTTTCGCTGGGCCCATCGCACTGAGGAGCGATCCGCCCTGTGGAAGGCGCGGCACGAAGCTTACTATGCGGCAGTCAATCTGCGGGCCGGCGCCATCGGCTGGGCGACGGATGTCTGTGTTCCGATCAGCCGGCTGGCCGAATGCATCGGTCGGACCAAGGAGGATCTTGATGCGTCCAACGTTCCGGCAACTATTCTCGGCCACGTCGGCGACGGTAATTTCCACGTTGTCTTCTCAATGGATCCTGACAGTCAGGATGAACTGGAAGAGGTGAAGGCCATCAACGCACGGCTGGTGCGTCGCGCGCTGGAGATGGACGGCACATGCACAGGAGAGCATGGCATCGGTCTTGGGAAGCAGGAATGGCTGGAAGAGGAACTGGGCGAGGCGGTGGACCTGATGCGAGCAGTCAAGCGCGCGCTCGATCCTAAGAATATCCTGAATCCAGGAAAGGTTTTCCAGCTGTGAACGCCACGGTCGCCACAAGCCACCTCGAAGTCACGAGCGCGCCGGCGCCATCGATCACGCGCTCGATGCTGCCCTTGCTGATCATCGCGCTGGCGATCTGCTCAGGATTCACGATGATGCTCAGCTTCGGCATCGCGGCGGAAACCGCGAAGCGGGAAATGGGACTTTCGGATGCCGCGTTAGGGATAATCCAGGGGGTCAGCGCAGCAGTACCATTGGTTCTTTTCTCGATTCCGATCGGGGTGCTGGTTGACCGCACCAACCGAATGCGATTGATGGTCTTGTTCTCGCTGATCTGGACAATTGGCACCTTTTGGACGGCATATGCCGGCGAGGCATGGTCACTGTTCGCGGCAAGAATGCTGACTGGCGTCGGCACGACCGGCGCACTGACTGCTGCGCTTTCGCTTTCGGCAGATCTTTGCCTGCCGGAGCAACGTGGAAGAGCGATGCTTATACCCACGCTCGGCAAAAGCTTTGGGCAGGCGGCCGGGTTTGCGCTGGCTGGTGGACTGCTCGGCATTTTTGCCGCAGCGGAGGGCCCATGGTGGTTCGGCGATCTAGTGCCGTGGCGCAGTGCCCATGTGGTTTTGGGCATTTTAAGCGCCGGCTTGATCCTTCCGTTGTTGTTCATCCGGGAACCCGCGCGGCACGAGGTGGAGGCTGGCCCCGAAGCGCCGCTTCGTGTCGTTCTAAGCGAACTGTGGAGTAGGCGCCGATTCCTCATCCCCTTGTTCGTCGGTCAAACCACGGTGGTCATGGCCGACGCCGCCGGTGGGATCTGGGCTGCACCCGTCCTTGAGCGCAATTATGGCCTCCGGCCGGAAGAGTTTGCAGGTCTCTTGGGGGCGGTCATGCTCTTGACCGGCATATTCGGCGCCATCCTCGGTGGTCTGGTCGCCGATTGGGGGCAGAAAACGGGCCGAAAGGGCGGCTTGCTGATAGGCGCCGTCATCGCCGCGATTGTCGGCGTTCCCGCGGCGCTTTATCCGTTGATGCCGGACTCGATTTCTTATCTTGCCGTGCTGGGTGTTCTCGTCCTGGCGGGAACGGTCACCGGACTAGTCACTTCCGTAGCCCTCACAGTTTTTCTGCCAAATGAGCTGCGGGGACTTGCGATTGGCGCATTCATCGCGATCGCGGGGCTTATCGGTTTCGGAATTACACCGCCGCTCGTCGCAGCCGTCAGTGAGCCGTTGGGAGGAGAGAAATTTCTCGGCCTGGCCCTTGCGATCGTTGGAGCCATCGTAAGTCTTGTATCCGTCTTGGGCTTTGCCATCGCGATGAGGCGAGCACCGATTGCGCCGACCTGTCAGATAGGTATAGACAAAGCTGTCAGATAGGTTTAACGCCGATCATTCCTAAGGGGAGTGGGGTCATGGAAGCCATCGATGTTTCGCCGGAGATGCTGACGCTGGTCGGCATGGGGCCGTTGGGGGGACATCGGTGGCCGTCCATGCCGGTCGCGTTCGAAATCGACTTCGGTAATCCGATCATGTTTCGATTTCATCGAAAGGCCGAACGCTGCCGGCTGGAGCCGCGCGGCAATGAATTGCGGCTTCTGCTGATCGTTTCCAGCGACGCTTGCGATCGTGTGCTTGGCTCTGCGCTCGACCTTGGGGATGACGAAAACTATTTCCTGCCCGCGGAGCTGCGCTCCATCGCACTTGCGATCCGCGACTGCGATTTGCCGGAGGCCGCTGCCACGCCCTATCGGTTGGCCAAGAGCATCGAATTGCTGTGCGAGGTCCTGTCCGCCCAGCGCGCAGGGCAGCTTACCGCTTGTTCGGGCCCCGCTTCCCTGTCGGAGGTAGACATGCTTCGCATCGCGACTGCCCGGCAGTTTATTGACGAGCAATGGAGCGAAAAGCTTACTCTGGATTGGATAGCCCGTCGTTGCGGAATCAACAGGACCAAATTGGCGCGCGGTTTCCGCGAGACTTACGGCTGCACGGTCAGCGAAGCGCTGGCTGAGCGGCGCCTGGCCGAGGCGAGGCGACAGTTGATTGCAACCGACCTTCCAATCGGCCTGATCGGATACCGCAGCGGCTATCTTAACAACGCCAGCTTTACCCGAGCATTCGGCCGGCGGTTCGGCCAGTCGCCGACCGATTTCCGTGCCTGCGCGGTGGCAGCGTAATGGCCGCCGTCGCAACCACTCCCAAATCGCTGGTCCAAACTGCCATCGACGCAGTTACCCAGCATATGCGCGAGTCCAACATGCGCGTTGGTGATACGCTGCCCGGGGAGGGTTATTTCGCGGAACGGCTGGGCGTTTCCCGCGCCGTGATGCGAGAAGCTTT
>DASSGE010000022.1:0-3040 GCA_035693605.1 Binatia bacterium | reverse complement strand
AAAATACACCATGTTGTCGCGATCGCCGCAGGTGTAGACGTTGGAATGACGAGTGATAGTGATGGGGCGGGCATCGGCCGTTTCGCGCTGCAAGGAGTCACGCAGTTGTTGCTTGAACAGGTCGGCTTGCGGTGTTTGTTGAATCGTCATCGTGTCTCCATCTCTAAGCCCACGATGCATAGAATAGCAGTCGACTTACCAGGGGCTTGGTCAGTCCGTTGACACCGACACACTACCTATTGCTTGGGGTTATGTCCAGGTGGGATAAACTGCATCGCCTAAGCTTTTTACGGATGTATTGCGGTTCCAATCCGAGCGCGCGGCATACCGACACGAAGGAGAATAGCCAACGTGAGTCATCGCTGAGAAACCAATCTTCGGCCGCCCGAGTTCGCTCGGCAAACCGGGCGCTTACTTCGGACTGTTTTTGATAGCAAAGAAAAGCATCTTCGAGCACAGCGTACATCAACGCCGTTTCCGGGCAGACAGCTGAAAGATTAATTTGCGAGTCGAAAAAGTTTTCGAGTAGCAAGCGCTCGCTCGTAGGACGCTCATACCAAGCACTGCGCTCCCCAGAAACCCGCTGTAAGGATTTGCGGCGGAATGTAGGTACACGGGTCGGATGTTGCATGTCATTTGCCCTCCTTAGAAGACAGCCGACCTATGACTATCCCGACACGCGCTTGAATATCGTCCAATATTGGACAAGTTTATCGTTCCCAGTAAATATTAGCGCCGATTCACTGAAAGCGGTTGGCTCGAGGCGACCACGGCGGGACCGTGATATGGCGATTTTGTACGCGACAGTAGCGAGTCGAATCCGTTTTGGGCTTCGTCTTCCGACCGCCTTCAATCTAGGACTGAGCCGCGCGCCAGCGTCCGGTGATCAACCGCACTAGGCCGACAACTGCGATGGCGCCAAGCGCCGTCGTTGCAAAACTACTCAGTCCATCGCCTTTGCCGACAACCATCCAGAAGAACAATGAGTCGCCGGCAACTGCACCAACAACGCCGCAGAACACGTCCCGAACATGTCCTTCTTTTTCGACCTTAAAGCGGCCCTCGACCTCTACCGCTTTTCCCGTCAACCAACCGACTATTCCGCCGACTAAGATGCGCAGTAAGATGTTCATCAGCTTCTCTCCGTCAGCGCGTTATGGCGGTCCGGCAAAGCGGCCTACCGCGGTGCCGAACCGCCATCGCTGTCTAGTTCACTGGACTGGCGGCGATCTGATGCGAAGTCGAGTTGCCGATCTCGAAGGACTCCACCTTAGGATGACCTTCAACTACACTCGCCAGAGCCTTCAAAATCTCCGGATAGGTTTTCTCGATATGCGCTTCAGCGTCTTCTTTTTTATCCCACAGACTGATCGTGACTGCTTCATTGCGTTCCGGCGCAATGAAGCAGATCGCATCGTCGAAGCCCTTCTGTCGTCGCAACAAAGGAATGACTTCTCCCTCGACAATGCGGGTAAACTCCGCCGCGCTTTTAGCCTTGAGCTTGTAACTGACGTTCCGACTGAACATTGAAACCTCCTGGGTTGGACCGGTTGGAAAGAAACTGAAGCAGGCTTACTTGAAGAATTTCACGTAAGCGCAATGGCCTGTTCTGGCTAACTTGTTAGTCTATCGTCCAATTCAAAAAGTTATTGTCTAATATTGGACGGATCTAAAAAATTCTTTGGCGGCGCCACCTTTAGGAAAACGCGCGTTCGAGCCGGCGCAAGATTCCGTCGGGCTCGTCAAGGGCTACATCAACTATACGATCCGCGCGTGGTTGCGACGCGCTAACGGCGTAGATGCGCAGTTGCGGCGCATTGCCCGACGGCCGGATATGGGCGATATCGCCATTGCGGAAATAAACCCGCACGCCGTCGAGCACATTAATTCTGGCGACGGCGTCGAAGCCCAGGGCCGTTGTGAAAAACCGCGTTAACGTTGCCTGGCAACGGCGCCAATCCGCGGCTGCCGATCCGTCAAGGATCGTGCGACTTCCGTCGACCCGACTTGAATCGATAACACCGTTAGAATGATCGAACTCGACCTCGGTGACCATGCCGGCTGGAATGAGTTGCGCGAGAATCCGCTGGCTCGCCTCGACCGGAAAATCATCGAGCAAGCCGGCCCGGCCATAGCGCGCCGGCAAGTCGTCCCACAGCGCCGCCAAATTCAACCTTTGCTCTGCCGCACTGAAAAGATTGACTAGGATCGGCAGCAGCGCGTCACGCGTGGGCAGTGCTGTCAAAGTGGCGCCGTTCAATTCAATATCGCTGCCGGTCAAAAATCCGCCGTTCGCTTCCCAGCCAACGATGCGCTGGTACTTTCCGTTCGCGCGCAAGTCATCGAGGGCGGCGACCACATACGGCGAGCCGATCTTGGTCTGCTGCAAAATAATCTTGTGTTCGCGCAAGTGGCGTTCGACGGCGTCATTGGCACTGATCGGCACCGCCGCCGCATCGACGCGCAAGTATTTGGCAACCACCGCTCCAAGCAAATCGCCGGGTAAAAAACGCACGCGTCGCGCCTCCGCCGCGACTGCCGCAGCGGGCAGCACGGCCGTGACCAGCGGCCGATCGGAGTCGCCGTCTGTAGAAACAATCGCGGAAATCGGCTGGCCGTCGGTTTCGGCGGCGACGGTAAATTCTTCTAAGCGCGCCAACTGTTCATCGGTAATATTCTCGGTATCGATCGGAATAAACGTTTCGCTGCGCCCCACGGTGACGACTTCAGCACCCAACTCGCGCAAAATCCGCGCGAGTATGTCGCGGCCAACCGCTGAATGCTGGTAGACCAGAATACGCATGCCGGAGAGACCGTCACGGCGAAAGCTGTCCAGGTAGCGGCGTAGGTAGGCGTGCTCGGCGGCGTCATCGATCGGCGGCAACTCCGGCGCGCGCTTGAGCATACCGCAAGCATCGAATGCGGTTGCGCTTGCGCTTTGGCTGTATTCTTCGGCGCGCACATGTTGGACTGCGCTAATTATGCCGGCCTCGTCGGATTTGAGCACCTCGCCAAGGCTTTTATTAATTTTGATGCCGTT
>DASSGE010000021.1:0-5408 GCA_035693605.1 Binatia bacterium | reverse complement strand
GAATAAAAATCGCCGTTATGCTCGATCACCGGCACATCGCCGCAAGTTTCGCGATAGATGCACAGCGCGTGCTCCATGCCTAGGAACGGCCGCACCGACTCATCAAACAATTGGATAAAAACTTTGCCGATGTCTTGGCGCACCCATTCGTCGAAGATCGTGCTCAAGAACTTTCCATAGGCGGCCGAAGGCACCGAGCGTTTGTGCACCGGGTTGTTCGGGTCGCCGGTCTTCTCCACCAGTGGGAGAAATTGCAGATACTGGCCGCCGATTTCTTTGAAGTAGCGGTATACTTGGGTCGGGTGTTTGACGTTGACATCGTGGACGACGCAGAGCAGGTCGACGTGGACCTTGGCTTTGCGCAGCATGTGGAAGGCTTGAACGACTTGCTTATGGGTCGGCTTCTGACCTTTGGTAACACGATAATGGTCGTGCAACTCGCGCGGCCCGTCCAGACTCAAGCCGATATAAAAATTCTCTTTAGCTAAAAACTCGCACCATTCTTCATCGATGGTAGTGCCGTTGGTCTGAATGCCATTGATGATCTTTTTGTTGACCGGGAGATGCTTTTTTTGGAAATCGACCGCTTTGCGGAAGAACTCGACGCCTAGGAGAGTCGGCTCGCCGCCATGCCATGAGAAGCTGACGGTCTCTCCGGGCGTGGCCTGAATATGCTGCTTGATATACTCTTCCAGGGTTCTATCGTCGAGGCGGAAGTTTGAGCCTTTGGGATAGAGCTCCTCTTTTTCCAGGTAATAGCAGTAGTGACAGTCGAGGTTGCAGATCGCCCCGATGGTCTTGACCATGATCTGAAATTCACGCGCCGCGGTTTCCAAGTGCGAACCTCCAGTCGATAATCAGAGATGGCCGATTGCCGCGATCGGCGATGGCCTGCCACTGGTGGACTCTACTGAAAAACGGCAGGGAAGTCATCACCCGACTTACAAGAGCAATTCGCGATTGTCGCCGGGAACGACGTGTCGAGTTTTAAATGTAACGCTGTCCCATCGCGGGACGTCGTTGCAGGACTTGGCAGACTCGGTTAGATTTTCCGGCAATGGCGCTGACGCCGAAACAACAAGCTGTAGTTAGAAGCGCGCCACTGGCGGTAATCATCGTCGCCGCGGCTGCGATGGTATCGCGCGTGATTCCATCTGCAGCGCTGCCGGTCGATCAACCGGCTGCCCGCATGGCATGGGCGTTGCCGTGGACCATATTGCCGCTGCTAGCGCTCATGGTTTCGATCATGCGGGTGGCCAATCACCGATTCTCCACGCCGGAAGACATCGACGGCAGCGGACTGACGGTCGGAACTCCGAGAGTGCAGATTCTGCGCGCGATCCTGCAAAATACTCTAGAACAATCCGTGTTGGCTGTCGGCGGATATCTCATTGGTTCGGTGACGTTGCCGCAGGGTTGGCTTCGAGTAATTCCGACCGCCGCGTTGTTATTTGTCATCGGGCGCATCCTTTTTGCAGCTGGCTATGCGCGCGGCGCTGGTGGCCGAGCCATGGGGTTCGGTCTGACTGCTTATCCGACATTCGCCTTGTTGGTCGTTAGTGCGATAATACTAATTCTGCGAGCGACAGGTTTTGAGGCGAGATAAATCGTCAATGAGAATTCGCAAGGTCGCACAATAAGAATATCTCGGGCATAGTTTTTTTCGAATTCGTTGTCATGTAGCTAATGAGCACCCCTATGGCTGAAGTGGATTTTCACGGCGTGTTTCCGTATTTAGTATCGCCTGTCGATGCCTCCGGTGAGGTCAATACCGATGTGCTCGCGCGGTTGAGCGACGATCTGATTCACGCCGGTGTGCATGGACTGACGCCACTCGGGTCGACCGGCGAGTTTGCTTATCTTTCCTGGCCACAGCGGCGCCGGGTGGTCGAGGTTGTTATCGCAGCGGCACGCGGCCTCGTGCCGGTGGTGGCCGGCGTGGCATCGACGACCATTGCCGATGCGACCGCGCAGGCGCGCGAGTTTGAGCAGATGGGCGTTAGCGGCATTTTGGCGATTCTCGAAGCTTATTTTCCGCTTTCCGACGACGGCGTGTTCTCGTATTTCAAGGCGATCGCCGATGCCGTTTCATTGCCGGTGGTGTTGTACACGAACCCCAATTTTCAACGCTCAGATTTAAGTTTGCCGGTGATCGACCGCCTGAGCCGTATCGCTAACATCGGCTATATCAAAGACGCATCCAACAATACCGGGCGGCTGCTGTCGATTATCAATTTAGTTCAGGGGCGGATGAAAGTGTTCGCCGCTTCGGCGCATATTCCGGCGACGGTGATGTTGATCGGCGGTGTGGGCTGGATGGCCGGGCCGGCGTGCGTAGCCCCGCGCCAGAGCGTCGAGCTTTACGAAACATGCCGGCGCGGCGATTGGAATCGCGCGATGGAATTGCAGCGGCCGCTGTGGGCGCTCAACCAAGCCTTCGCCAAGTACAATCTCGCCGCTTGTATCAAGGGCGCCCTCGAACTTCAGGGCTATGCGGTGGGGGCGCCGTTGCCGCCGCAGGCGCCGCTGACGACGGAAGCGCTTGAAGACCTGAAACGAACGCTTATCGCCATCGGCGCGCTGCAGCCGTGATTGCAATTTTACATCGGGTGGAGTTATTCAATTATCCAGACTCTGCAAATATGCCGCGCGCTCGGTTGGAAGGAGTCTATCCATGCTGCGTTCGTTCCATGCGAGGCCTGTTTCAAACGTGATCATCATCGCGTCGCTGTTGGTCTTCACTCTGATGTCGGACACATTCGCAGCGGCGCCGACAAAGAGAGTGCGCATCCTGTTCGCTGATTTTAGCGAACGGATGGGGCTTTTCTTCGTTGCCAAAGACCAGCATTTTTTTGAAGAACATGGACTTGAAGCCGATCTCGTCCAGGTGAACAGCGGTCCGGTGGCGGTCGCGGCGATGGCGGCGAACGAGGCGGAGTTTTACACCGTCTCCGCGACCGGCTCGGCCCTCGGCGCCATGGTGAGCGGGCTCGATCTGGTCTGGGTCGCTGGAATGATCAATAAGCTTGACGGCTACTTTTACGTTGCGTCGAAGATCCAAAAACCGGACGATTTGAAGGGGAAAATTATTGGCGTGCAGAGTATCGGCGGCGGCATCTGGATGTTCACGATGATGACCTTCGATCATTGGGGCATCAGTCCGGAGCGCGATAAGATTCAGATGCGCGTGATCGGCGACCAGTCCGTCTTGGTTCAGGCTCTGGGTGCCGGTATTATCGAAGGCGCGGTTTTGGGCTATGCCTACAGCAGTGTGGTGCAGCGAAATGGCGGACGGCTTTTGGCCGATCTCGGGACACTTAAGATCGCGTACCAAGGAACCGGCTTGGTCGCACGCCGAAGTTTTATTGCCGGCTCGCCCGACACCGTCGAAAAGACGCTTAGAGCGTTTATCAAAGCGAACGCGTTCCTGCAGGACAGGAACAATCAACCGGCGGTCATCCGCAGCCTGCGCAAATGGCTGCGGCTGCCAGCCAGCGAGAATACCGACGATCTTTACGAACGCATGAAATCGCTCTACGACCGTCGCATCAGCCCAACTCGAGAGGGCGTGCAAAATGCCCTGCGCGTGCTCAGCAAAGCCGACGTAAAATTCGCTAAACTGAGAGTCGAAGATTTGATCGACGATCGGATCGTGCGGAAGTTAGAGAATTAGTAGGTTCGAGGGCAAGTCGTTAAACCAAATTGTCGAGAGCGGGGGTAAACAATGATTCGCATCGTCCATATCCTGAATCAATTTTTTGCCGGCATCGGTGGCGAAGAGAAGGCAGATATGGCTGTTGCCGTCGCCGACGGCGCGGTCGGGGCGGCGCGCGGCCTGCAAACCCAGTTGGCCGAACGCGGCCAGGTGATCGCGACACTTTACTTCGGCGATAATTATTTTCATGAGCATAAAGATCAAGCCGTGGCGGCGATTCTCGCTGAGTTGGAGAAGCAGAAGCCCGACGCGATTGTCGCCGGTCCGGCGTTCAATGCCGGGCGCTATGGGCTCGCCTGCGCGGAGATTTGCCAGGCGGTGAGCGAGAAGCTTGGGCTGCGCTGCGTCACTGGCATGGAGCCGGAGAATCCCGGCGTCGGCGTTTACCGCGATTATCACAACGACAAAGTGTTTTTGCTGCCGACCTCGGAGACCGCATCGGGCATGGCGCGGGCGCTGTCGGCGCTGGCGCCGTTCGCTTGCCGATTGGCCAACGGCGAAGAGATCGGCCCGGCGGCCGACGAGGGCTATTTGCCGCGCGGCATCCGCCGATTGGTGCAGGTCGACAAGAGCGGCGCCGATCGCGCCATCGAGATGTTGCTTGCCAAGATCGCGGGCAAGCCTTTCACAACCGAGATACCGATGGAGGTGTGGGACAAGGTCGAGCCGGCGGCGCCGCTAGCCAATGTCGCCGCGGCGAACCTGGCGGTGATCTGCACCGGCGGTGTCGTGCCCTGGGGCAATCCCGATGGGTTCAAGACTTACCGCAATACTTTTTGGCGCAAGTACAACTTTTCCGAAGTGAAGTCTCTGGAGCCGGGCAAGTGGGAAGCAGTTCATGGTGGTTACAACGTCGCCTTCATGAATAAAAATCCCCATTACGGCATGCCGCTCGATGCGCTGCGTTCCTTGGAATCGGACGGCAAGATCGGCCGCGGCAAGCTCTATCCGGCTTACTATGTCATTCCCGGCAACCAGGGGTCGCCGGCGGTGATGCGCCGGGTCGGCCAGGAGATCGCCGCCGATTTGAAAAAGGATGGCGTCGACGGCGTCTTGCTGGTGGCCACGTGAGGCACCTGCAGTCGCAGCGGCGCTGTGATCAGCAAAGAACTCGACAGGGCAGGACTTCCGGTGGCGACGATCACCGCGATGTATCCAGTGGCGGAGCAAGTGGGCGCGAGCCGCATCGTCAAGGCGGTGGCGATTCCCCATCCCTGCGGCGATCCGAGCCTGCCGGCGGAACTGGACGCCCAGCTGCGCCGCGAGATTGTAGCGACGGCGCTCAAGGCGCTTGAAGCCAAAGTCGAATCGTCGACGGTGTTTTCGCCGAAGATCGCCGCGAGCGCGTGATCGGATTATCTCCCGCCAAGACGCAAAGGGCGCAAAATTCCGCAGGGAATAGTTCACCACGAAGGACACGAAAGCAACGAAGTTGGGAAGAGCTATTTCTCCGACGCCTTCGTGTCCTTCGTGACTTCGTGGTGAAAAATTTTGGCGGTCTTTGGCGCAGAGTTCCAGAAATTAGAAAAAATTATCGCAGTCAGTGTCATCATGAACATCGATTCAATCCCGTGTCCAATTAATCATGCGTCTTGAACTCGCGGATTTTCCGGTCGCAAAAATCAAGCTCGCCGATCGATTTCATTACGCCGGCGCGCAGTTGACCGTTCACCAATTTGAGATCGAGCAGGCG
>DASSGE010000020.1:0-9170 GCA_035693605.1 Binatia bacterium | reverse complement strand
CGCGATAAGAGCCGTAGCACCTTCGTCGGTCCCTGGACCAGGAGCGGCGACAAATACAGCGAGAGCGCAGACGGCTATTTCACCTATGGCGGCCGCGCCGACGACATGCTCAAGGTCAGCGGCATCTGGGTTTCGCCGTTCGAAGTGGAATCGGCGCTAACCTCTCATGCCGCCGTGCTCGAAGCCGCTGTGGTCGGCCACGCCGATGAAAACGGCTTGATCAAACCCAAGGCCTTCGTGGTTCTGCGTGCCAATACGCCGCAGTCAACCGATCTCGCCGCCGCTTTGCAGCAACATGTCAAAGGCCAGCTGGCGCCTTACAAATACCCGCGCTGGATCGAATTCGTTGCCGAACTGCCCAAGACCGCCACGGGTAAAATCCAACGTTTCAAGCTGCGTGCTTGAAATCCAGCTGGTTTCTGTCAAAAAAAGAGCGATTGTTTGGAGGCATTCGTGAAGCTCACGCGTCGTAAATTTCTTACCCAAACCGGCCTGCTCGGTGCCAGTGCCTTGTTGACGCAATCGTTTGCCCTAGCTCAATCGCCAAAAATTCGCGTTGGCATAATGCTGCCCTACACCGGCACCTACGCGCAACTTGGCAGCGCAATCACCAACGGATTTAAATTGGCGGTCAGCGAGCGCGGTGGAAAACTCGGCGGCCGCGAACTGGATTACTTCACCGTCGATGACGAAGCCGAACCGTCAAAAGCGCCGGAGAACACCAATAAATTGGTCCAGCGCGACAAGGTCGACGTGCTCGTCGGCACGGTGCACAGCGGCGTGCAGATGGGCATGGTGAAGATCGCCAAGGAAACCAACACGCTGATGATCATTCCCAACGCCGGACTGGACGCTGCCACAGGCCCGCTGTGCGCGTCGAACATTTTTCGCACATCGTTTTCCAACTGGCAGCCATCCTATCCGATGGGCAAGGTGCTCGCCGACCGCGGCATTCGCAACGTCGTGTCACTGGCGTGGAAATATGGTGCCGGCGAAGAAGCGGTCGCCGGCTTCACCGAAGGGTTTATCAAAGCCGGCGGTAAATCGGTGCGCGGCCTGTGGATACCTTTTCCCAACGTCGAATTTCAGGCGCTGCTCACCGAGATCGCCTCACTAAAACCGGATGCAGTCTTTGTCTTTTTCGCCGGCGGTGGCGCCGCCAAGTTCATCAAAGATTATTCAGCTGCCGGACTGCGCAAGACCATCCCGCTGTTCGGTTCCGGCTTTCTCACCGACGGAGTCTTGGATGCGGTCGACAATGCCGCCGAAGGACTCGAGACCACGCTGCATTATGCCGACGGCTTGAACACCAAGCGCGACAAAGAGTTTCGCGCGGCCTACGTCAAGGCGTATAAGAGCGAACCCGATGTCTACGCCGTTCAAGGCTTCGATGCCGGCCTGTTATTGGCCGCCGGCGTCGACGCCGTCAAAGGCGATATGAGCAAGCGCCAAGACATCATCGCCGCCATGGAGAAAGCCAAGATCAACAGTCCGCGCGGCGTTTGGACCATGTCGAAGGCGCACAACCCGATTCAGGATATCTACCTGCGCAAGGTCGTCGGTAAAGAGAATCGCATGGTCAGCGTTGCCCATAAAGCTCTCGCCGACCCGGCGCGCGGATGTAAATTATAGCGGCCGCTAGGCCGCCACGTTCCAATAGTTCCAACCGTTCCAGAAGTCCACTCGGAAATCCCAGAGTGCGCAGATATGCGAATGGAACAATTGGAACCCGTGGAACGACTGGAACGAATTTGCCGTCGATGTTCTATCTGATCCAGTTATTAAATGCGGTTCAATACGGCCTCCTGCTCTTCCTTCTTTCCAGCGGCCTGACGCTGATCTTCGGCATCATGGGCGTGATCAATCTCGCCCACGGCAGCTTTTACATGGTCGGCGCCTATTTAACCTATGGCTTGGCGAAAATGACGGGCAGCCTTTGGCTCGCGATACCCATTGGCGTAGCCATGGTTTTTGCCATAGGTCTGCTACTTGAAACAACCATCGTCCGCCGGCTTTATCGGCGCGATCATCTCTATCAAGTATTGCTCACCTTCGGTTTAATTTTGATCCTGGAAGAGCTGCGCAGCATATTCTTCGGTGATGATGTTCATGGCGTTGCCGTACCGGCGATGTTGAACTTTTCGATCCCTTTGACCGACACATTGTCCTATCCGCTCTACCGGCTCGTTGTCACGGCGATCTGCCTGCTCGTTGCCATGCTCATGTATTTCGTCGTTCACAAAACCCGCGCCGGCATGATGATCCGCGCCGGCAATAGCAATCCTGAGATGGCTGCGGCTCTGGGTGTCAACGTCCCGCTGCTTTTCACTCTGGTTTTCGCTTGCGGCGTAGCGCTGGCGGCGTTCGCCGGCGCGATTGCGGCGCCGATCATCTCGGTCACGCCGGGCATGGGTAATCAGGTGCTGATCATCTGTTTTGTTGTCGTGGTCATCGGCGGCATCGGCTCGATTAATGGCGCGCTGATCGCGTCGCTGATAATCGGCCTCGCCGATACTCTTGGCAAGGTGCTGGTGCCGGAATACGCCGGCGTCGCCGTCTACCTCGTGATGGCGGCGATTCTCCTATGGCGGCCGCAGGGCTTGGCCAACCGATCGTAAATTGCTGTGACCCAAATCACACTGCCGCACTGGTTCTTGTTGGGAGTCGTGCTGTTGCTCGCGCTGGTGCCATTGGGCGCAACGACATTTTACCTCCAGCTCGGCGCCAAGATCATGATCATGGCGGTCTTTGCCTTGAGCCTCGACTTGCTCATCGGCCACACCGGATTGGTCAGCTTCGGGCACGCCGCCTATTTCGGTGTCGCAGCCTACACACTGGCGCTGATTACGCCCAAATACGAAGCGGCAAATTTCTGGCTCACGCTGCCGGCTGCGCTCGCTGCTGCGGGCCTCGCCGCCCTGGTCATCGGCTTTTTGGTCGTGCGCACGGCCGGAGTATATTTCATCATGGTTACCCTCGCCTTCGCCCAAATGCTTTATGCCATCTTCCACGACACCAAGCTCGGCGGCGGTTCCGACGGCATTTACATCAATATCCGGCCGGAACTGACTATTGCCGGTTTCACGCTCCTCGACCTGGAGAATCCCGCGCAGTTTTTTTATCTGGCGTTGATTTTACTAGTGGCGGTCTACTGGATTTTACACAGAGTATTGCATGCCCCCTTCGGCCGCGCGCTCGCCGGTATTCGCGTCAACGAGCAGCGCATGCGCTCCATCGGCTTTCCGGTATTCTCATACAAGCTCGGCGCCTTCACCCTCGCCGGTGCCTTGGCCGGAGTCGCCGGATATCTCGCCGCCTGCCAGTTCGGTTTCGTCAATCCGGAAATCTTAGCCTGGCACCAGTCCGGAACGGTGCTGATGATGGTGATTCTTGGCGGTATGGGCCGGCTGCACGGCGCCGTCATTGGCGCGGCAGTGTATGTCTTATTGCAAGAACTGTTTTCGTCATCGGCCCTCTTCGGCGTCTACGCCAAGCATTGGCAATTGTCGATGGGCGCCTTGATCGTATTCATCGTGCTTGCCCTGCCTCACGGTATCGGTGGGTTGATCGATGTCGCCACGCACAGGCATAAGTACCGGCGATATCGCAGCGCGGAGAACGGTGATGCCTGAGCCCATCTTGCAGGTACGCAATCTCACCAAGTACTTCGGCGGCTTGGCGGCGGTCGACAATGTCTCGTTGGAGATTTGTTCCGGTCAATTACATGCGGTCATCGGACCCAATGGCGCCGGCAAGTCGACCCTGGTCAATTTGCTTTCCGGCGAGCTCAGCGCTTCATCGGGCGAGATCATTTTTTGCGGTCAGGAGATCGGCAGGCTTGCACCCGAACACCGCTCGCGATGCGGCATCGGCCGCAGCTTTCAAAAGACCAACATCTTTCCCAGTTTCACCACGCTGGAAAACTGCCGTCTCGCCGCCCAATCGCGCCAACCGCGGCCGCTCGCCTGGATGCGTGATGCTTTGAGTTACGATTCGATCATGTCCAGAGCAAACCAGATCTTGGCAGCCGTGGAGTTGAGCGAACGTGCCGGCGAACTAGCCTTCGCTCTCAGTCACGGCGAACAACGCCAGTTGGAAATCGCCATGTGCCTAGCCACTGATCCGCAGCTATTGCTTCTCGACGAACCGCTTGCAGGAATGGGTGCGGAAGAGTCGCTGCGCATGGTTGAACTGATCAAAAAGCTCAGCGCCACTCATGCCATACTTCTGGTGGAGCATGACATGGACGCGGTGTTTCAATTGGCGCAAGTGCTCACGGTCATGGTCGACGGTCGCCTGCTCGCCTCAGGAATACCCGCGCAGGTCCGCGCCGATCGCGAGGTGCAAGCCGCTTACCTTGGCGAATCGGAGCATCGGCCATGAACGAAACGGCGATCATCGAAGCCAGGGAGCTGCACACGTTTTACGGCACGAGCCATGTATTGCACGGCATCGATCTTACTTTGCGCCTGGGAGAAGCGCTCGGCTTGATGGGCCGCAATGGCATGGGCAAAACGACACTGATTCGCACGCTACTCGGGCTGGTGCCGGCGCGGCGCGGTGAAGTTCGTATCGACGGCAAGACCATGACCCATGCCGCGCCGCACCGGATTGCCCGCCAAGGTCTTGCCTATGTTCCCGAAGGGCGTGCTATATTTCCGAATCTAACAGTGCGGGAAAATCTCCTGATGGCGGCCCGGCCGGGAACAGATGGTCAGAGTCTTTGGACCCTGGAGCGCGTGCTTGAGACTTTCCCGCGCCTGGCGCAAAGATTAGCGCACGGCGGGCAACAGCTCTCCGGCGGCGAACAGCAAATGCTCGCCATCGGCCGCGCGCTGATGACCAATCCGAGGCTGATCATACTCGACGAAGCCACCGAAGGATTGGCACCGCTGGTGGCTCGCGAGATCTGGCGCATACTCAGTACCGTTCGCGCCACCGGCATCGCCGCCATCGTCGTCGACAAAAACTTCGCCGCCGTCTCGGCGCTCACCGATAGAAACGTTATCTTGGTGAAAGGCCGGATTGTCTTTGAAGGTAGCGGGAGTGAATTGACGGCTCAGCCCGAGCTCATGCAGCAATATCTGGGCATCTGAATCAGCGCCTCGCCACAAACTGGCGCCTCAGCGAAGGCTCAAGGCTTCGCGTCGTTGAGCGTACCGAGTCTCCGCCCCCGCCCAAAACCCGCAACTCGAAACCCCAAGCCAAATCCTAGACCGGCCAGCCATGCTCGGAAAGATCGATTAGGTTGCCGTCGGGATCGGCGATGCGGTATTCGGCCTCCCGATTGGGCGGCCGTTTCTGCACTTCGGTTTTCGCCCCCAGCTCTTTGGCCACCGGCCGCAACGCATCGATGCTGTCGAGCTCCATGCCGAAATGATAGAGCCCCTCGTTGTAATGCGGCCGTTTTTCGATGATCGCGAGATTGATGTAGCCGTCGGATAAATAAATTGCCGGACCGACGCCTTCGATGACTTTCAGACCGAACGCTTCCGTGTAGAACTTCACCAACCGCTCGCGGTTCTCACTGACGATCGCTAAATGCCGAATTCGTGCCATGTTCTGCCTCCTTAAAACTGAATGATGGGTCTAAACCGGCGGGGGCGTGTTTCGCTCTGCGCCGCTGCTCAGTCGCGACCTTTCCTCACCGTCGACGGCTATTCCTCGCGCCAAACGCTTTCCGGATGGCGTTCGATCAGTTCATGCACGAATTGCGCGAACTGCCCGTTGGAATCCGAGCCGTCCGCTTGAACACCACCGGCATGGAACCCCAAAAGACAAATGACTCGGCCATCGTTCTCGGTGATCTCGATGAATGAATTGACGCCGAAAAGAATCTGAACCCTCTTGTAACCGCGCTGCCGGTCGCCTTCGACGACAACACTGCGGATTTTCGCCATGACCCGCCCCCTTTGGCCATCTACCGATGGAGCAAATACTCCTCACGCAATTGCTGATAGGCGCGATCATACTGCACCGCGTCTTCCGGTGTCAGGAGCAATATTTTGACGCCCTTCGCTTGAATATCGAGGTCGGCGTAGCGCGGTTGAACATCGCGCCGGCCGGAGATCCTGCCGCTCTCGGAGAAGATTTTTTGCCCTGGCTGCGACAAGATGTAGTCGAGCAAGAGCACCGCGGCATGGGGTCGGGGGGTTTTCTTGACCACGCCGATCGGGGCCGGCGTGGCCGGCGTCGGATTCGGATAGGAGATTTCCACCGGGCAGCCGCGGGAGTGCTTCAAATCCGCCAACCGGTAAGCGTAGAGATCGATCGCGGCTTTGAATTCGCCGGCGCATAAAAGCTGGGCCATCAACGTATGTCCCTTGCGCACGACCACGTCGTTTTTGCTGATGGCTTGCAGATATTTCTTGGTCCGTTCTTCACCCCAAGTCTTGAACCAGCCCATGATCGACTTGTCGGGATCCATGTCGAGGGCAAAATTTCCCTTCCACTTGGGCTCCAGAAAATCTTCATACTTTTTTGGCGCCTCCGCGGGCGGCACCATCCGCGTGTTGTAGGCGATCACGGCGATATTGTAATCCCACGCCGTCCAGTAACCTTGCTTGTCGCGAAAGATATCCCCGAACGCCGCGCGCTCGGGAGAAAAATAGCGACCGGCGATGCCGGCTTTGATCAATGCCGGCATATGCTCGTTGCTCGGCGCCAGCACATCCGCATCGAGCTTGCCGCCGCGCGCTTCGGTCAGAAGGCGGTTTGCCACGCGTTCTCCGGAAGCGCGATAACTATCGAGTTTGACGCCGTAGCGCTTCTCGAAGTCGACCCGCAACCGTTCTATATGGTCGCTGCTGATGTTGCCGTAGAGAATCGCCTTGCCGCCTTCGCTTTTGGCTCCGGCAACCAGCCGCTTCTGGCGCTCGTCGGCTGGCAGCTTGTTGAGCTCCTGCCAAATCTCTTCAGGCTCCCTGGCCGTGGCGGCGAAAGCTTGCTGCGACGGCAGCGCGGCGATGACGATAATGAGCAAGGCGACACAGCGTGGAATCGTTCTCATGGGGGTTCTCCTCGGCATGGGCACATTCCAGCGTATAGATTTCTCTGCCCCGGCAATTACTTCAGCAGCTCACGGAGTTTGTTGACGACCGCTGGGTCGGCTTTGAAAAACCCGTTGACGATCCGTTCCAGATCCTCCCCTGCGACTGGACCCAATTCGAAATTGCCTTTCTTCGCCTCGGCCACGAAATCGGCGTCTTTCATAGTCTCTTGGAACGCGCGCCGCAATACCTCAGTGCGCTCCTTCGGTGTTCCCGGCGGGAAGGAATAGATGTAGGTTATGGCGCCGACATCGTGCAAACCGAGCTGCAGCAGCTTCTTGCCGAAGTCGGTCTTCGCGAAACTCACTGCCGTCGCCACGTCGCGCAGCTCGGGATGAGGCTCCGGGGTATTCTGCAACACGACTTTGATGTCGCCGGACTCGAGCTCCTTGCGCCAGGTGACTTTGGTCGATGCCCAGGCGAGACCGCAGATTCCGGACACCTCATTGGCCGCGACCGCAAGCCGGATTTCCGCAGTTCCTTTGTAACCTGAGACGATTTGCACCGGCACGCCGATCGCCTCCTTAAGAATAGCGACGTTGTCGTAGGGGCTCGAACCGGGAGGCGTCGCGCCCATTTTGACCGGCGCCGGCGAACTCAGCCATTTTTGCGCGCTGTCGATACCGCTAGCCTTCGACATCACGCAGGTGTCGTGGTTCTTTACCGGCGCCCCGATATATTCAAACCTGCGCGCGTCAAATTCGACGCCCGGTTTGCCGATCACCTGATGAACCACCAGGTTGCCGATCCAGTTGCCCATCGTGAGGCCGTCCGGTTTGGCTTGGCGGTAGAGATAATTGGTGCCGATCAGAAACGCGGCGCCGGGCATGTTCTCGATGACTATGCTTGGGTTGCCCGGGATATGCTTGTTCATGTGGCGGGCGATCATGCGCGAGTAGGCGTCGAAGCCACCGCCCGGTGTGGTCGCGACGACGATGCGAATAGTTTTGCCTTTGTAAAAATCTTGCGCGTAGATCGTGGACCGGCTCAACTCAGGGGCCACCGTCAGTGCTAAGACTAAGATCCCCAACTGCTTGCCAATTGACATCGTTCACCTCTCCGTTAGTTTTGGTTGCACCCGAACTCCCGCAACTCCTAACGCCGCGTGCGCGCCAATTCAACCGGAAACTTGTTCAGGCAACGCGGTCCGTCTTTTTCGATGGCAAAGAAGTCGCCGAGAAACAAACCGCGCGTATGGCTCTTATCGACGATATGCATCTGCAAAGTAAAAACATGGCCGGCCTGATAGACCAGCCGGCCGTCGGCATCGAAGAGGTAACGGTCTTCGGCGCTTTGCACCCGGTCAAAACCGATCTGCGGTTCGTGGCGCGGATTGGCGCCAAGCATACCCTGAAGAAAGCCGCCATAGAACTCGAATGGCGAATCTTTGACAAACTCCATGGCGGCGATCGAATCGTCGCTCGACTTGCCGGCATAAAGCGTCGGCACCAGCCGTCGGTAGCCTTCAAGCGCGACCTCGAACATCGCTTTATACTCGGCAGTCGGCTCGCCGGTCAGCACCGGCCGACCGCATTGGGCTTCGTAACCGTTGTAAAAGATTCCCAACTCGTTGTTGATGATATCGCGCTCACCGATGACACGCTCCACCGGCCTCGGCCGCTGGTCGTTGACGTCGGGATCGAGCATGGAGCAGGAGCCGATTTGAATCATGCCCATCTCGCCGCCGGCTTTGAGCACCGCCTCATGGACGATGCCGAAGACTTCGCCCTCGGTCATGCCCGGCTTCACCCGCTCCTGCATGGCCTGCAAGCCGGCATCGCCGAACGCGGCCGACTTCTCCAGAAAAGCGATCTCTTCGGCGCTCTTGATCAGCCGCAGCGCGATGAACTCTTTGGTGACGAAAACAAACTCCGCCTCAGGCAGATTGGCGGTGAAAAAGTCCCAGTGGTTCTTCGGAATCGACGTGTAGGGATCGTATTCGACGATGCCGATGCGGCCTCGATCATAGCCGCGCTCTTTGATCTCGTTGACGATGGCGCCGAGCACGCTGGGCTTGCCGACGATGATATTGCGCACCGCCGTGCGCGCCAACATGCCGCCGGCCAAGGAATGGCCCGGCCGGGTCACCACCGCCGGATCGCCGTTTTTGGGAAAGAAGCA
>DASSGE010000019.1:0-2415 GCA_035693605.1 Binatia bacterium | reverse complement strand
GGTCTGCCGTGTCGCTGGCGTCTTGGCTAGGATCGCTTCGACGTCGTCGATGAAACCCATTTTGAGCATCTCATCGGCTTCGTCGAGCACGACTGTTTGGATAGCGCTGAAATCGAGTAGCTTGCGTTCGAGTAAATCGAGCAAGCGCCCCGGCGTGCCGACGACGATATCGACGCCGCCGCGCAGCTGTCTGAGCTGCTGGCCGTACCCCTGACCGCCGTAGACGGCAAGGACTTGCGCGCGCACATGGCGCCCATACGCTTGCATGGCTTGGGCGACTTGCAGCGCCAGCTCACGGGTCGGCGCCAGCACCAGTGCCTGCGGCGTTTTGCGCGGTTGATAGTTGCTGAGGATCGGCAGGGCGAAGGCGGCGGTCTTGCCGGTACCGGTTTGCGCTTGGCCGATGACGTCGACGCCGGTGAGCATGAGCGGAATCATGCCCGCTTGAATCGGCGTTGGCGTCGCGTAGCCGAGCTCGCTAAGCGCTTTCAGTAATGGCTCCTGTAGATTGAATTGAGAAAACTCGGCGGTCATGAGGGCTCCTTCGCTTGCTTATGGGTAGACGTTCATTTTGCTGCAACGTCTTTGCAGATACCGTGTGGTTCAACAATCGGACCCATCACATAAGCACGAGCCGCTCTGTTGCATCTAAACGTCCAACCCGGGGGCGGACACACTGGGCGTTACCAAGCCCTGACGATTTGCCACTTTCGGAAGGTACAGCACACTAACATATTAAATAGACAACTTCGACCAGCGTGGCATTCGACACTGAATCATCGTGTCGGTTTCGTTGCCGAGCGCGGTACCGAGGGCTTATTCAAAGCACCCAACCGGCAAAATTACCCGTCTATTGGGCCAACTACTGGTGGGCGAAATTACCGGCGCTTGTGTTGTCGCAAAGGCTGGACTACAGTGGCCCATGGCTAGAATTACAGTCGAAGATTGTTTAGAGAAAATTCCCAGTCGTTTCATCCTCGTTCAACTCGCCGCGAAACGAACCCGACAACTGCTCAAAGGCGCCAAGCCGCTCATCGAATCGGACAACCGAGACATCGTCATTGCGCTGCGCGAAATTGCCGAAGGCAAAGTCCGCTGGGCGACTCCTAAGGCGTGACGCGTTCAAGCGGCCGACGCTAATCTTTCACGCGATCGATTAGGCGGGCAAATTTTCCTGGCTATGGGCGGGATTAGTTCGGCTAACTTTGGACCCTCAAACTGCCGCCGAATCCTCATGCGTGCGCAAGAACTGCTCCCAAGCGGAGCGCGATGGCGCGACTTTTTCCTGCAGCTTTTGCTTGCCGGTTTCGCCGATCGGCGTGAAATGCAGCGCGGCCTGAATGTTTTGTTCCAGCGGCGCTAGCTGTTCGCAGCCGATGACGACGCTGGCGACGGGCTGGCTCAAATTGAACTGCAAAAGCTCGGCGGGGGTGGCGCGGCCG
Source organism: Binatia bacterium (assembly GCA_035693605.1). Taxonomy (GTDB): domain Bacteria; phylum Desulfobacterota; class Binatia; order UBA9968; family UBA9968; genus DP-20. The sequence continues at coordinate 973 of DASSGE010000019.1, read as the reverse complement.
GCGCCGCTGCCAACCAGCATGCCTTGACCCATTACTTTCATGGACAAGATGCCCAGGTTCTTTTGTAATGCGACCGGCAAAGCGGCGCTCTCGAACGCGGGGATCGGCGCCATTTTGCGCTGGGCGATGGGATTTGCCGATTGGGCGGCGTTGAGCGCCATTAAGACTGTATCGAAGTCGTAGCGGCGCAGCGCCTCGGCCATGGCGCCGCCGTCGTTGTGGCCGGTAATGCCGATGAAGCGGGCGACCTTTTGCGCTTTCAATTCCTCGATGGCAGCGAGCACGCCGTTGGCGCTAGCGATGCGCTCGAGATCGTCGAGATTGCTCAAGCTGTGGATTTGGATCAAATCGACGTAATCGGTTTGCAGGAACTTGAGACTGACCTCCATCGAGCGAAGCGCACCGTCGCGGTCGCGCGGATCGATCTTGGTAGCGAGGAAGATCTCCTTGCGGCGCTTTTTAGCAAACTCCCCGAGTCTCTTTTCGCTCAGACGTTCTATGCCTCGACGCGTGTACGAGCTGGCGGTGTCGAAATAGTTGACGCCGAGAGTGAAAGCCCGTTCGAGCAGCGCTTGCGCCGCGTCTTCGTTTTCGATCGAGCAGAAACGGGTGCCGGAGCCCAAACCGATGCACGAGACCATTTCCCCGGTTTTACCGAGGCGGCGTTTCGGCAGCGAACTTGCCGCGGCGGCCGTCGCCCTTTCCGCGGTGCCGAGCACGACTGCAGCTGCGGTCGTTTTGAGAAATTGTCGACGGGACCAACGTAACTCCATAGATCCTCCTAACCGGTGCCAACCGAAGAACCAGATCACCTCCATCGTACTCCAACCCATGGTGGTGTCGTCAAATGGTTTTATTCGCAACGCGCCAGTCAAGTTTTCTTCACTTGCAAATCGCGCTGGCGCAGGAGTACAAGAACTCTACGTTTGAATGAGGTTTGCGACCCCTGGCCATAAGTTAGCTAGACGAGACG
>DASSGE010000018.1:0-2116 GCA_035693605.1 Binatia bacterium | reverse complement strand
CGGATGGTCTACGATGCGGTTATCGACGACGTCAGCGTTGTTGGAATTATCGGTCTCAGTTCGCGAGAATTCTTCGGACGGCTTCGTTAGAGGAACTGATTCAAAACCTGCGAGCCAAGGTGCCCCGCCGGAAATCAATAGTGTCGCTACTTTAGTAGATGCCGCATACGATTGGAATGGCAACGATCTGCAAGGCCGCGGGTTGTATCTCGATATGTCTCCCTGGGCGTACCACGTCTTCGACCTGCAAAAGCCGACGGGAGCACTTCGTCAAAGAATGTGAGAGTATGGAAAAAAGGCGTTGCGGACTCTTGCGACCAAGCTGGAAATCAGTTTTTAACACCCGCTGAACGCCAAAGCCGAACTCCCCTGCTATTGGACTCAAGTTTAATTTGCAGACCTGCCAGATCTTCGATAGAAGCGTATCGTCCTGTCGACGAAAAGTAGAGCGGGCGGGGCAAAGTTTTTAAAGCCAAGCTTGATCCACTCGGCCGACATAGACGGAGCATTCACGGTTTTGGTGTTGTTACCGTAGATCCGGAACAAACTCTTATGGATCGGAATCAACCGAAAAAACACCGATGAAAGCGACAGGACGATGAGTCTTCTATGGACCGATCTTGGCGGCGTGCTGAGCACGACGCTGTTTTTGATCATTTCGATCTGGTTGGCGCGCCGAGCTCGCACCGGGTTGCTCAAGAAGTTGAGCCAGGCCTCGCTTCTCGGCGGGGGAATTCCCGCGCTCCTTCTGCAAGGCGCGCAGGCGCTCACGCGGCTTATCACCGCCGCAGCGGTGCTTTTATTTATTTACTGGTGGAGCGTTTTCTTGCTCAATCAGTTTTCCGCGACTGCCTCGTGGAGCGAGCAATTGCGGCTCTTCCTTTTCAGTATGTTTATCGAATTCGGCGGCGGCGCGCTGCGAGCGTTGCCGGAACTGTTCACAGTAGTCGTCATCCTTCTGATCGCGCGTTGGGGCTCCCGGCTGGTGAACGCGCTCTTTAACGAAGTTGAATCGGGTCGGCTCACTTTTTCCTGGCTCGAGCGTGAAACCGCGCGCACGACGCAAACTCTTGTACTGGTTGCGATATGGCTGTTTGCGCTCGTGGTGGCGTACCCTTATATCCCGGGCTCCAATACCGAGGCTTTCAAAGGCGTGAGTGTTCTCGTCGGTCTCATGATCACCCTGGGCTCGACCGGGCTGATCAATCAGATCATCAGCGGGCTGTTCGTGATCTATTCCCGCAGCGTGCGGCCGGGCGATTACGTGCGAATCGGCGATACCGAAGGCCAGGTGGTCGACGTCGGGTTTCTGGCGACCAAATTGATGACCCCAAGGCAAGAGGAGATCACGTTGCCTCACTCGGTCCTGGTCGGAACCGGCACCACGAATTACAGTCGTCTCGCAGAAGAGCAGGGGGTGGTGGTTACCATTTCCGTCACCATCGGGTATGACGTGCCTTGGCGCCAGGTTCATGCCTTGCTGCTGTTGGGCGCTGCCCGAACGCGCGGTATCCGCAGCGCGCCGGCGCCGAGAGTTCTGCAGCGCGAGCTTTCGGACTTCTCTGTGCAGTATCATCTCGTGGCACATCTTCGCGAAGGGGAAAAGCGGGGCGAGGTGATGTCGGAGCTGCACGCGCAGATACAGGACGCATTCAATGAATTCGGCGCTCAGATCGTGTCGCCGCACTTCGAGTCGCAGCCTGAGAAAAAGATCGTTGTGCCAAGAGCGGAGTGGCATGCCGCACCGGCTGCGTCGTCGCCAATTTCCGACGTGAATGGCAAGTAGACGAGGCGGCTCGATGCACCGCGCCAAGGATTCAAAGCTCGACTATGTTTAGAGTTGTTGGACTAAAGTCCGAATGAAATTTCACCCGCCTTTATCAGATCGGCTTAGGCACAGACCCAAATCACGGTTTAAAAATTATTAGGGAGGAATAGGTTATGAAGAAAATATGTCTTGCACTAGTCCTGAGTTTGTTTGCGCAGGCTGTGTCGGCGTTCACGATCGCCACAGGTCCGAACGACGGCAGTTATTTTCAGATTGCTCAGGACATCAAGAACGTGGCGGGCAAGGACGGTATCGAGATACAAGTCATGGCCAGCAAGGGTTCCGTTG
>DASSGE010000017.1:0-3161 GCA_035693605.1 Binatia bacterium | reverse complement strand
ATCGAGCCGGTGGCGCCTATGCCATCCAGTTGGGTCAGAATCAAATTCCCGAAGATCGTTAGGCGCAGCGCTTAACTTGAAAGCGATCTCGTCACTAACTCGGCCGGGCAACAACGTCGCCGACGCGACCCCGCCATTGGCCCTACTTTCGCCCACCAATTCCATAAATCAGCCAACGGGTCAGGTAAGACGGCTCAGCCAAACTCCATCCACTTTTTCATGTCTTCGCAGTTGCGACAAAATTCCCCTTCTGGAACCGCCTCGATCCAATTCGGATCGATCTGCGAGCCACAACCCAAGCACGTGCCGAAATTGCCTTTGTCTATCCGCGCCAACGCGTTATCTACCTCGGTCAGTTCTCTACGGTACCAGTCGTCGAGGGAATCGAGCATGCCCAACCGGTCGAGTTCGATTTTGTGCTCTTGTCCTAGCGTTCGGAAGCGCATTTCTACCTCCCGGAATTCCAGGTTATCCAGGATCGCTGCGATCCTATTCCGGCGCGATAAAAGTTCTTGGCGCAGGTTGGTGCCGAATGTAGGGTTCATTTATCTTGCTCCTCCTGTGGCACGAGGAATGGCGTTCGTTCAATGACTCGTCAAAGCGCTTCACAGTCGGTAAACGAATCCGTCAGCAGGCGGCCGCCGAGGTAGACAAACTCTCGGCATTATCGCTAAATTCGTCTGGCTGGCAGCGCGTCCCCTTGATTCGTCCATCCTGGCGCCCATCGTGACTTTTCGTCAAAGGGTACAGCAATTACTCAGCCAGGCGAGTCTATCGTTTTGAAAACACCGACTTGGCGGTGGTGCCTAATCGGCGGGATGCGAACGGAAAGCAGGTTGTGTGAAACATTCACACAAAGCTCGGGCGTTTTCTGATAGGTGTGAAAATTTCACACGGAGAAACCGAGATTCGTCGGCAGGCGAGTCTTAAGAGCCGGAAATGTCAGGCGACGAGTCGACCAGCCGATGTTCCGTTAGTGCACACTGAGCGGTGCTCTAAAGCAGGCCATATCTTTTCAGCTTGTCGTATAAGGTATGGCGACTAATCTTGAGAGTCGCTGCAGCTTTGGCTTTGTTGCCGACCACGGAGTCGAGTGTCATGGTGATAAACTCCCGCTCGACATCTTCAAGGCTCATACCGACATGGATCGGTGGCTGTGCCTGGGTTGATCCGGAATCGCTTGCGTCTCTGACTCTGGACGGAAGTAATTCGGGGATGAGTTCGGCTCCTTTGGCCATGACGACCGCTCGCTGGATGACGTTCTTGAGTTCCCGGACGTTTCCTGGCCAAGGGTAGGCCCTAAGGATCTGGTAGATTTCCGCCGGTGCGCGGCGAATGCTTTTATGGTACATCGCGCCAAAATGCGCGATGAAATGATTGGTCAGAAAAGTCACGTCACCGGGACGTTGTCGCAACGGCGGCAGGTGGATACGGAAAACATCGAGACGATAATAGAGATCCTCCCGGAAGCGCCGAGCTTTTACGGTTTCTTCGATATTTTCATTGGTCGCCGCAATCACTCGGGCATTCACATCGATATCCTTAATGCCACCGACCCTGCGCATGGTTTTGGTTTCCAAGATTCTCAGCAGGCTGACCTGGGTTTTTTCATCCATGCTGGTAATTTCGTCGAGAAAAATACTTCCCCCTTGGGCCTGCTCAAAGACTCCCAGGTGAGCATCGACGGCGCCTGTGAACGCGCCCTTCTCATGGCCGAAAAGTTCGCTAGCAACAAGCTCGTGGGAGATCGCTCCCATGTTTACGGGTACGTAGGGACGGTGCTGCCGCCTGCTGTGTTTGTGAATCGCCGCCGCCACCATATCCTTGCCGGTGCCGGTTTCCCCGGTGATGAGTACCGGACCTTCCACAGCCGCTGTTTCATTCACTTGCTGGAAGACTAAACGCATCGGTAAGCTGATCGCCAGGATGCCTTCGAAATCCGTCGGCGGAAGTAAAGCGGACGCGGCGTTTTTCAACGTTTCCGCTTGCGACATTCCGGCTAACCCGCCGCTGACACTCGCCAACAGATGGGCTTCGTCCAGCGGCGGTTCGATCCATTCGAATTTCCTCACGCCGAGACCCGATGGCGGCAATGGCTGGCTGTCTCCAATGACGATGACTCTAATCGCAGGGTATTTTCGAGCCCACTTTGCCAAGAGCTGTAAAGTTCGTGCCCGATGCGACGGCCGAGCGTCGGCATCGTAGATAATCAAATCGAAGTGTTGCCAATGGAACCTCTGCTTGGCCTCGACTGGCGAAGACACAGCTTCGGTCACCACCTGGTTGGACAGTCGAGCCGCTAGTGAGTGGGCAATAGCCGCGTCTTTGGCGATCACTAAAATACGGGTCATACAAATTTTGCTTTAGAAGTATTGCCATCATGTTTCAAGGGGACCGGCCAGGTTAGCGACGTCAGTCCGCCTGATTCTACGAAGACTCCTCGGGATGGAATTTAAAGTTGACAGCGGGAAAGTAGGTGCTAACGTTTTACACGGTAGAGGATTGGCTGCTGCGGAGCTGCGCAGGGGGCGAGTATTCGCCCACTAAGGAGCAATTATGGCCGTTCAACCTCACACCACCAAGATACCTGCCGGGGTTACTGCAACATCAGAATTTTCTGGGGTATATGTCGAAGGAGTTGTCGGCGGGATGATTGGCGCCGCAACGATCGCCATATGGTTTTTTATGGTCGATCTCTATAACGGCAGACCCTTTTATACGCCCAACGTTTTGGGTGCCGCGCTATCTCTTTCCAGGACCAACACTGACCCCGCAGCAGCGCCTATCTCGGTGGAGTTGGTCGTGTTCTACACATGGATTCACGCGTTGATCTTTTGCGCGATTGGCGGATTGGCCGCGAAACTGCTCGCGCTCGCGGAACGTGATCTTCACTTTGGTTTCGGGATTTTGCTGCTGTTTGTCATATTTGAATTTGGCTTTGTCGCTGCTGCGTTGATTTTCGCCGAACCCATACTCAGGGCATTGACATGGCCGGCGGTCCTCGTCGGTAATTTACTCGCGGCGGGTGCGATGACAGTCTATTTTTGGCGTCACCATTCCAAGCTACGGATCGCACCGTGAGTAACGACGTGGCCATGGGTTCGCCCCGGCTCATTGCACAGGGCCTAAGAGCGTCGTTGGGTGAATGCAGATAACCGCTT
>DASSGE010000016.1:0-3204 GCA_035693605.1 Binatia bacterium | reverse complement strand
AGCTGGGGCTTAGCGCCGAGGATTTGGCGGCGCTGACGGCGGAGAAAATAATTTAAAAATGGATAATGTATAATTGAGAATGGATAATGTGAAGAGCGGACCTTATCGAGCTGAGTACTTTTAATGAGCTATCCGAAAATTATCAATTCTCCATTCTCCATTATCAATTAAGAGAAATGGCTATAGCAAACGAAATACTCAAAGGCGTGCGCATATTGGCATTCACCACCGGCTATGCCGGCCCCTACGCCGGCAGGTTGCTGGCGAATTATGGCGCCGAGGTGATCAAGATCGAGTCACGCAAGGGCGGCCTTGATACCTTTCGTCACTATGGCCAGCATAAGGACATCGACGAGGCGCCGCGCTTTATCGAGTGCAATTTAGGCGTGCGCTCCTTGGCAATCAATTTGAAAAATCCCACCGGCGCCAAGCTGATTCGCGAACTCGCCGGGAAATCGGATGCGATCCTGGAGAATTTTCGTCCTCGAGTGTTGGATAAGCTTGGTTTGGGCGATGAGGAACTGCGAAAAGTTAATCCGAAGCTTGTAATTGTGAAACTGCCCGGTTTCGGCACCGAGGGACCGAAGAGCAGCTACGGGACGTGGGGATTTAACCTCACGGCCTTCTCCGGCATTACCTATTTATGGAATCATCCCCAGCAAGATCGTCCGATCGGCAGCCAAGGGGTTTATCCCGACCATTTGGGTTTTGTTTTAGGGCCGACGATGATGATCGCGGCGCTGTTGAACAGCCGGCGCAGCGGCAAAGGCGTGACTATCGACCTGGCGCAGATCGAAGGCACCGCAGCTGTGTTGGGCACGACTTATCTGGAAACTTCGGTGAACGGCGACGATCCCAAACCCCGCGGCAATCATTATGCTTTAGCCTCGCCCCATGGGGTCTATCGTTGCCTGGGAGAAGACCGCTGGTGCGTGATCTCGGTGCGCGACGATGCCGAGTGGCGCAACTTTTGCCGAGTCATTGGCCGGGCTGAACTGGTGAGCGATAGCCGCTTTTTATCGCTGCAGTCGCGTATCGACAATCGCACCGAGCTAGACGCTACCGTCTGTGAATGGACTGCGGCGCGAACGGCGGAAGAAGTCATGACCAAGTGCCAAGCCGCCGGTGTGCCGGCGAGCGTCGTCCAATCCGGCGCCGATTTACTGCAAGATCCGCAGCTGCGCCACCGCAATTATTTTTCGGATTTCCCCGAGTCACTGATCGGGCCGTTCGAGATTCCGCGCAGCGGCTTTCTTTTCAAAGGTGTACCGGAAGGTCCGCTTGAACTGCCGGCGCGCTTCGGCTCGGACAACGATCGGATTCTGGGCGAACTGTTGGGTTACGAAAAAGCCACCATCGAGCAGTGGCGCCAAGAAGAAGTGCTGACCTAATTTCTTGAATAACCGGCGTCCTGCCGGTCGGAAGGGGAAATCATGTCTCCCAAGCTCTCTTCCATCTGGTTGGTTATCCTTATCACTCTTGCTTCCGCTTCAGGGTTCGCGCAGGAGCGGGTCAAGCTGCGCATCAGTTCGGCGGCCAAGACCCTCGGCTACGGGCCGCTATGGATCGCCTCGCGCATGGGGTTTTTCGAGCGTCATGGATTGGATGTCGATGTCGTGGTGATTCGAGCTTCGGATGTCGGCGTGCAAGCACTTGCCGGCGGTTCATTAGAGATCGCCGGCAGCGCGTCGGATGCGCCCATCGCCGCCATCGAAAAGGGGCTCGATCTGGTGATCGTGGGCGGTATCATCAACGGCTTGACGCAGTCGATTATGGCGGCGAAAAAATTCAAAACCTACAACGATCTGCGCGGCGCGACTTTCGGCGCTATTAGTCTGACTTCCGGCGTGACCTTCGCGTTGCGCCATGTCCTGAAGCTCAAGGGGCTCGAGTATCCGCGCGATTACAAGCTGCTGGTCATTGGCGGCACGCCGCAAACCTATGCGGCGTTGGTCGCTGGCTCCATCGATGCGGCGGCATTGTCGTTGCCAGTCAACTATGCTGCTGAAGAGCAGGGCTTCAATGAGATCGGCCGCTTCGTCGACGTGATGCCCAACTACCAACTCGCCGCGCTGTCAACCAAGCGGTCGTGGGCTGAGAAGAATCGCCCAGTGCTGGTGCGAGTCATGCGCGCGATGGCGCAGACGATGCGCTGGATTCATCAGAACAAGGAGCCCGCGGCCAACTATCTCGCCAAGGAAATGAATTTGAAAATCGACCATGCCCGGCGCGGCTGGGAATTCTACACATCGACCAAGATGTGGCATCCCGATGCCGATCTGAATCTTGAAGGGCTGCAAAATGTCACACAAATTTTCTGGGAGCAGAGCCAGTCCAAAGGCACAGTGCCGAATGCGGTGAAATACGTCGATCAAAGTTATCTGCGCGAGGCGTTGAAATAGCGTGAGTCACGAGGCGAAGGCGTGAGTAGGATTTTTCGATCTCCAACTCGTGCCTCGTGCTTTTCGACTGCGCGCAGCGCGCATCTCTTGAATATTTTGCCGGCTGACCCTAAAGTTGAAAATCATGTGCGCTGGACCCTCCTAGAGTGACAACTCCACCCAAGATACTCAAAACCGAACGCCTACGACTCAGAAAAGCCACACTCTCGGATGCCGAGGCGATCTTTCGGCAGTACGCGAAAGATCCCGAGGTGATCAAGTACGTCAGCTGGCGTGCTCATCGCAATCTGGAGGAGACGCGCGAGTACATGCGTATGTGTTTATTGGCGTGGGATGTCGGCAAAGCCTTTCATTGGGTGATCGAGACGCAAGAAGACAAGCAAGTCATCGGTATGATGATCGCCCGAGTGAACGCCGAAAAGTGGGAGTTGGGATTTGTCTTGGCGCGGCCTTACTGGGGTCGCGGCTACATGACCGAAGCGGTTAAAGCGCTGATCGCCTGGGCGCTCAAGCAGAAAGAAATCTTTCGCGTCTGGGCGGTGTGCGACGTAGATAACAAGGCCTCGGCACGGGTGATGGAAAAAGCCGGAATGCAGCGTGAGGGCATCCTCAATCGCTGGTCGGTGCATCCCAACATTAGCCCGGAGCCGCGCGACTCATATTGTTATGCGATTACCAAGTAAAGATTTGGCGTGATGGAGTAACGGGAGTTGTGGGGGAGGCTTAATGATGATGGTACGGCAATGGTGTTTGCTCCTGGCCTTCGAACTGATTTTGCTGAACGCCTTGTCATACGCTGCAA
>DASSGE010000015.1:0-4347 GCA_035693605.1 Binatia bacterium | reverse complement strand
TGTTTTTCGAGGACCGCTCGATTCATTTGCGCAGCGGTGCGGTGGCGGCCACCAACCCCGGCGGTAAAGCGCAGATCACCCGGAGCGGCGACAAGTTGACGATTATCGCCGCCGGTCGCACCGCGGCGCTGGCCGAAGACGCCGCCGACGAATTGGCCAAGCAAGGCCAGAGTAACGCGGTCGAAGTGGTCAGTCTGGGATTCATCAAACCGCTGGATAGCGACACGGTGCTCAACGCCGCGAGCAAAACCGGCCGCGTGTTGATCGTTCAGGACGAACCCGAATGGGCCGGCTACGCGCCCTACGTGCGCTGGGTGCTTGACCGTTTGCCGCCGGGAAAACTCGCGATGGCGCCTCGGTTGTTGGTCGGCGCCGATCAGTATTTGCCCTATTGGGATGAGCGCCCGTTTGTGCCGTCTCTGGAAAGCGTCGTCGCCGCGGCGAAGGATCTGTTGAAACGGTAGAACCGGACCGGGTGCAACGATGTCGACGAAGCATACATGGCTGGCTTTTGGTTTCTTTCTGACAATGGCATCGCTGGCCTCAGCCCAGGTTGCCAATCCCGATCTCCTCGCCCAAGCCAGAAAAGAGGGGCGCGTCACCTGGTACACGACCGTGTCGATTCCGGAGAGCAAGCTGTTTATCGACATGTTCGAGAAGCAATATCCGTTCATCAAGGTCGATTTGTTGCGCTCAGGGGCGGGGGCGCTGATCAATCGTGTCACTAGCGAATACGCGGCGCGGAATTATTCCGCCGATGTGCTACAAGGATTGTCGAGCCGCGGCGGGCTCGGCTTGCTCAAAAAAAGACAGATTCTGGGCCGCTACGAGTCGCCCGAGTTCAAATTTTTTCCAGCTGAGTTTCGAGACCGAGCGGGCTACTGGGGTTCGACCTTTCAAAATACCTTCGTGCTCGCCTACAATAAACGCAACGTCAAACCGGACGACGTGCCGAAAATCTACGAAGATCTGTTGAAACCGATGTGGAAAGGTCGCCAGATCATCAACGATACGGATAATTTCGAGTGGTTCGACGGACTGCTGCGGTTCTGGGGCAAGGAAAAAGGGCTTGCGTACTTCCGCCGCTTGGCGGCGCAGGATCAGATATTTCAGCGCGGTGCGCGCGGGCGCATCCAACTCGTCGCAGCAGGAGAAGCGCCGTTGGCGATTGGCTACGGGCCGCACGCGCAAAGCTTCGTCAACCAAGGCGCGCCGATTGACTGGGTACCATTAGAACCTGTGGTCGTGATCATCAGCACGACCAGCATCGCGGCGCGCGCACCCCATCCGGCCGCCGCGCGGCTGTTCTTCGACTTTCTCTTTTCCAGCCCGGCGCAATTGAAACTGCGCGAGCTCAGCCGCATTCCGACTCGGAACGATGTCGACGCCGATCCGCCGCGGCTAAATAAAGGCTTCAAGAGGGTCGTGCAGGATTTGGAGAATGAAAATATGGCCGAGTCGATCAAGCTGTTTCAGCAAACCTTCGGCTTGGCGCCGGGCTGATTCCCAACCGTTCCATTCGTTCTAGAGGTTCCAATCTTCGAGATCGCGGGCGACGAGAGGTTTGAGGGTGGATGAATGCCAACTGTAGCGGTGAACGGGGTCGAGATCTACTATGAAACTCAGGGCAGTGGCGAGCCAGTGCTGCTGGTGCCGCCGAGTTGGTGGCCTTGCGCGACTTGGAACATTGGCGTCGTGCCGGCATTGTCGAAGCGTTTTCGCACGATCATTTACGATGGCCGGGGTACCGGCCGGAGCGCCAAGCCAAAGACTGGCTACAATGTTCGGCAGTTCGCGTTGGACGGCATCGAGTTATTACAGCAACTGAAAATTAATCGCTGCCACTTGGTCGGATTCGCCATCGGCGGGCAGATTGTTCAGGCGATGGCCATCGAGCTGCCGGAAATGGTCGCGAGTTTGACGATTTCCACAACCGGACCGGGCGCGCGCCGGCTCGATGGCACGATGCGTGAAGTGGGACCGGAAGCGCTGGACGAGATCAAGAAGATCGGCTTCGAGAAATACATTCTTGAACATATCGATAACGATCATATGGCCTACAACCCTGAGTTTTATCGCAGCCATCGTGAACTGGCGACTGCGTTGGCGCGGGCGCTGTGGTCGGGGCAAAGCACGGTGGAGCAGTATCGCATGCACGAACAGGCGCGGCTGACTTGGGACACTTTAGCAGAGGCGCCGAAGTTAAAAGTACCGACCCTGGTGCTGTGCGGCGCCGATGACGGCGTCGAGCGGCGCGGCAGCACGCCGGAGGCGACGGCACGGCGCTTGGCGCCGTTGATTCCCGGGGCCGAATTGGCGCTGATCCCCGGCGTCAGGCATATGACGTTTTGGGATGGCGACGGGGCTCTGAAAACCTTGCAGGATTTCTTAGAGCGTCATCCGATTGACGCGAAATAGATTGGCAGGCTTGATGCTCCATGAAGACACGAAGCTTGAGGATAATAATAGCTCGGAACTTCGTGTTCTTCGTGCCTCCGTGGTGAAATGGTTGCTAGGCGAATTTTGCGGTTACCACCATTGCCAGATTGCCTTTGCCATCTACCGCCCATAAAGTAGCTTCCCGTCCGTCCGCACTCGGATTGCCGTGCAGGGTGAACTTGCCGTCGCTGTCGTAGACCGAGCGCAGGTTTTGGAAGTCGAAGTTGGTCATGCGCTTGGCCGGCAGTTCTCTTCGGCACATTTCCATCAGCAGCTGGGAGATCAGCGAGCTTTGCACAACCAGCCCCGGCAGTTTTTCGACCTTGGTCACGTAATCGCGGTCGTAGTGGATGCGATGGCTATTGAAGCGGATCGCCGAGAAGCGGAATAGCAGCGGCGGATTGGGTTCGATCGTCTGATGCCATTTCGCTTCGCTTGGAATCGTCGGTGAAGTCTTAGGCGCCGCGTCCGCTCGGGCTTCACTCAGCATAACCATGTCGCGTTCTTCGACGACACATAGGCCGCGCGAAGTCGAAAGGCTATTGCGTTCGATGAGGGTGACTTGATCGCCGCCGTCAATTTGGAGATCGGCGATTTCAGTCTTCCGCGTGACGTCATCACCAATTCGTAAGGGTTCATTAAACGCCACGCGCGTGCCGCCGATACGGCGGCGCGGCAGCGGAATTGGTGGCACGATGCCGCCGCCGGACGCTTGCCCGTCGGTGCGCATCTTGTCCGGCCGGTGCGACGCGGGAAACAAACCGCCGTACCAGCCCGGTGGGATCACCGCACCTTTTTCCAACGGCGGGTTCTCCAGTCCCAGCGTCGCGGCGAATTTGATAATTGTCGACGCTGTCACTACATCATTCGCAGTTTCGCTCTTGCCGATATAGCTTTTGAAGCTGTCTAGTGATTCAGCCATTGTCTACCTCCATGTTTCGCTTCCACGCACGACAAAGGTTCGCTCGCGCCTGCGCTGTTAAACTACTGTGTGAGTCAAAACGCTAGCGAGTTCGATTATACGTGTAATCCTCGCGCTGGGTGACGCCGACGCGCAATTCTGCCGGCAGGGGCGGGCGCGTTGCATTTACTTTGGAATGGACGTCCAGTGCGGCCTGGTCCGTCCAACGTTCGAGGATGACCAGTTGGTCGGGGTTGACGACGCTTTGGAATACTTCGAACTGTTCGCAGCCGGGTTCTCTGACGATGTCCTCACAGCGCGCTTTGTAGAGCTTGCTTAATTCGCTGCCTTTGCCGGGTGCCGCGGTGATGGTGACGATGAGTCGAACTGCCATAGGTTCTCCTTGGTGCGCCGTCGCTTGCGCTCGACGTATTATGTTTTGGAGAGAATATCGTGCAGGTGGGATGAGTCTGTCAAGACGGAGTCGAAACAAAATAATCCGAGCCTCCGGTGAACTGTTTAGTTGTCATCCAAATTAGCTCGTTTTAGCTCACTGCGGGCTAGTTAATGACTCGTCAAACTTTGCAGTACCGGCTCTAAAACTTTCCAGACATTGGCGGCGACGATTTCTTGGCCTTTGGCGGTCGGGTGAATGCCGTCAGGCAGATTCAATTCGCGAATGCCGCCGACGTTTTCAAGGACAAACGGGATGAGCAGGGCATTGTGCTTTTTTGCCAAATCGGGGTAGATCGTGGCAAATTTCTTAGCGTAGTCCGCACCCATGTTGGGCGGTACTTTCATGCCGGCCAAGATAATCTTGGTTTGCGGGTATTTTTTCCGCGTGAGTTCGATGATCGCCTGAAGGTTCTGCCGGGTGGTTTCCGGCGGAAGGCCACGTAGGCCGTCGTTGCCGCCCAGTTCTAATACCAGAATGTCGACCCGTGAGCGCAGTAACCAGTCCATTCGGTTTAACCCGCCGGCGCTGGTATCGCCGCTTTGGCCGGCGT
>DASSGE010000014.1:0-6376 GCA_035693605.1 Binatia bacterium | reverse complement strand
CCAACGAGGAGCAGGGGCCGCGGGTGAAAATGTACCAGGACGCGCTGCGCGCGGCTGGTCACTCGGTCGCGGACAAAGACGTGTTCACCATGTATCCCGTATACGTCGGCGACAGCGATGAGCACGCCAAAGCCGAGGTCGTCGAGCACTGGCATCGCTGGCGCGGTTTCGCTTTGGAAGCGACCGGTGCTTTACCGGGAACGCCGGCCTTCGCGACCCGGTCGCCGCACTTGAGCTACGACGCCATGGTGCGCGACAGCCGGGGCGTGTTCGGCAGCCCGGAAAGCTGCGTGCGCATTCTCAAACGCATCATCGAAACCGTCGGCACGACCCATATCGGTCTGACGTTTCACTTCGGCGGCTTGAGCCAAGACAAAGTGCTCAAGTCGATGCAGCGCTGCGCCAAGTCGGTGTTGCCGGCGCTACGCTGAGAACTAAGAAATTAAACACTAGAGTGCAAAGCTCACAAGTCGGCGCGGTTTGAAGGCGCGCCCTATCCACGGTCTTTTAACAAGATAAAGGCTGCAATGAAGCATTCCGCCAAGACACCGCAATTCGAAGAACTCCGATCGCTTGATCTGCAAAAGTGCCATAGCGTCGGCGACATCGTCGATGCCATGCGCTACTGCGCGTTCGGCGCGCGTATGCTCGGCGAAGTGGCCAAATCAATCGGCGAGATGGCGTCAGCTCAGGACAAGCCGCTGCTGATCTACGACGGCCTGGAGAAGACTCCATTGGCACGCCTGCTCGAGAATTTTGTCAAGAATGGCTGGTGCCGGCGGATCGTTACGCCTGCTGCGTTCGCCAAGCAGAAGGCGCGCGGCGGCAACATCATCGTCGTCGGCGCGTTCTCCGAACGCGATGCCGAAGCGATCTACAAGAAACCCAAGCGCGCGATCTTTATCAATCCTTTCGACATGGCGCGGCCGGGACAGGTGCGCGACGGTTTTTTCCCCGACGCGGTGTTTGCCGATCCGCGCTACATTTTGCCGGTGATTTACGCGGCACTCGACGAGTGGTTGAACGGCAAGCGCTGCTCGGTGAGTTCGTTCATTGCAAAGTTGCCGGCCAACGGCGGCCTGGCGGCGCAGGTGGCGCGCGGCGCAAAAGCGCTGGAGGCGATGACCGGTGACAAGGACTGCGTGCGCTTTCTTACGATCAGCGGCGCGATGACGGTCGGCAAGATGGATCTTGTCATCTGCGACATGATCGAGCAGGGATTGATTCATGCGATCTCGTCCACCGGCGCGCTGATGGCCCACGGCTTGGTTTCGTCCATCGGGCTCAAGCACTACAAATACAATCCCAAATACGACGACACCGAGCTGGCGCGGCGCAAACTCAATCGCGTCACCGATACCTTGGAGCCCGAGAGCAATTTGGACACCGTCGAAGAGGTGATCGGCAAGGTCATCGACAAGCTCGACGGCAACCACACGCTCAGTCCGACGGCGTTTAATAAACTGATCGGCAAGCATCTCGCGGAAAACTATCCCAACGACCGCGGCGTGCTGAAGTCGGCGTATCTGCACGGCGTGCCGGTTTTTGTGCCGGCATTCGTCGACTCCGAGCTGGGCAACGACATCTATATTCACAACATCAAACGGCGCCGGCGCGGCAAGAAGCCGATCCTCATGGACCTGGAACTGGACAGCAAAGAGTTGATCCGCACGGTGACCGGCCCGAAGCGGTTCGGGATTCTATCCATCGGCGGCGGCGTGCCGCGCAACAACGTGCAAAATGTCGCGCCGCTGATCGAGATCATCAACGAGCGGCTGGGTCCGACGTTCCCCAATCGCCGATTCAGCTACGGCGTGAGAATCTGTCCCGACAAACCTCACTTCGGCCATCTCTCCGGCTGCACCTATTCCGAGAACGAATCGTGGCGCAAAGCCGATAAGAACGGAATCTACGCCGAAATGCTGGCCGACGCGACTCAGGTCTGGCCGTTTTTGGTCAAATACGTGATGGAGAAACGTTCGGGACAGGCGAGCGGCTAGATTGTCGTCGCAGTGGCCGATAAGCGTCGCGACACTATCTCGGCCGATTCTCGCAGGACATTTTTACCGATCTACCTGTGTGCTGGGTTGTGAAAGGAAACTTCGCCATGGCAGTTAAATCGACCCGTGCCGTCTTTGCAACTGTTCTCTTCGCGCTATTGCTCGCGCGTGCCGGAATGTTGAGCCATGCTGCCGAAGTCAAGCCAGCTCCGTGGCAAGCCGATTGGGACAAGACGCTCAAAGCCGCCGAGGAAGAGGGCGCGGTCACCATTTATATGACCTCGGCGTTCGAGTCCGTGTTTCGCGAGGCGTTTCAAAAAAAGTTTCCGAAAATCAAAGTCTCGACGGTGGTCGGCCGCGGCTTTCAGCTGGGCCAGCGGGTGATGGCCGAGCGGCGCGGCGAGAAGTATCTCGCCGATCTATGCATTACCGGCAACGTCACGCCGCTGACGGTGTTTCATAAAGCCAAGATTCTGGAGCCGATCAAGCCGCTGTTGCTGCTGCCCGAGATTGTCAATGAAAGCCATTGGTTCGAGGGCAAGCATCATTACAACGATCCGGAGAACCGCTACATCTTTGTTTTCGAAGGCACGCCGCGCGCAGGTGATATCACATTCAATAGCAAGCTGGTCAATGCCGCCGAGATTCGCTCCTATTGGAATCTGCTCGAGCCGAAGTGGAAAGGAAAAATCGTTACCATCGATCCGCTGGTGGCGGGGCCGATCAACACGCCGCAGATTTTTTTCTATAAACATCCCGAGCTCGGCCCGGAGTTTCTGCGCCGGCTCTACGCTGAAACCAACATGACCATCGTGCGCTCGGATGACCAGCTGATGGACTGGCTCAGCACCGGGCGCCATGCGCTGGGATTTGGCGCCCGCGATGTCGATAAAGCGATCGCCCAGGGTTTGCCGATCAACCAATTCGTTCCCGATCATATGAAAGAAGGCGCTTCGCTGGCGACCTACAACGGCACGCTCAGTTTGTTCAACCGGGCGCCTCACCCCAATGCTGCCAAGGTTGCGATCAACTGGCTGTTATCAAAAGAAGGACAGAGCACTTGGCTCGACCATAATGCCAAGACCTTCGGCCAGTACGACTCGCTGCGCGAAGATATTCCCAAAGACAAGGTTCTCGATCTCGCCAAGCGCGTCAAGGGCGGGCGTTATCTGTGGATCAAAACCGAATGGATCGATGAGATCGATACCATTCGCGAGCTGGTCAAGAAGGCGTTGCCGGCGAAACAGTGAAGGTTCCGATCGTTCCAGTGGTTCCAAAAGCTCCAAACGTTGAGAAGAATTATCGAGGTCGTTTATGAAGCATAGTATAGATAGAATTCTTGTCTCGCATGTCGGCAGTTTGGCGCGGCCGAAGGATCTGATGGAGATGCTGGTGGCGCGCAATGACGGCAAGCCGTATGACAGCGCGGCGCTGGCCAAACGGTTGAGCGAATCGGTCGCCGAGGTGGTGCAGAAGCAGATCGAATGCGGCATCGATGTGGTCAACGACGGTGAAATGGGCAAGGCGAATTTTTCCCGCTACACCAAAGAGCGGCTCGGCGGTTTCGTCGAACGCGCGGCGGACCCAGACTTCAAACCGACGTCGATCTTCGGCCGCGACATGAAAGAATTCACCGAATATTTCAATCGTGGCGGCCGGACTTCCATCGGCCATCACGCGCGGGTGTTCTACTGCGTCGAGCCGCTCAAGTATGTCGGCCAGGACGAGGTCAACGCCGATATTGCGAATCTCAAAGCCGCGCTCCAGGGCCAGCGGTACGCAGAAGGATTTCTCCCGGCCATCGCTCCCGGCACCATGGAGCACTGGATGAAAAACGAATATTACAAAACCACCGAGGAATATCTCTTCGCCATCGCCACGGCGATGGGCGAAGAATACAAAGCGATCGTCGACGCGGGTTTCGTTCTGCAAATAGACGATCCCGATCTCGCCGATGCCTGGCAGATGCATCCGCAGATGAGCCTGGCGGATTACCGCAAGTATCAAGAACTGCGCATCGACGCGCTCAATCATGCCCTCAAGGATTTACCGGAAGATCGGATTCGGTTTCATATGTGCTGGGGCAGCTATCACGGGCCGCACAAATACGACGTGCCGCTCAAAGACATTGCCGACCTGATTCTTAAAGTGCGAGCGTCTGCGTACTCCATCGAGGCGTCCAATCCGTGCCACGATCATGAATGGCGCGTGTGGCAGGAAGTCAAACTGCCCGACGGCAAGATGCTCATGCCCGGCGTTGTCGGCCATTACAGCGACTTCATCGAACATCCGCGCGCGATCGCCGATCGCTTGGTGCGGTACGCCAAGATCGTCGGCAAGGAAAACATTATTGCCGGCACCGACTGCGGTATCGGATCGCGGGTCGGCCATCCGCAAGTGGGCTGGGCGAAGTTTCAGGCGATGGCCGAAGGGGCGCGCATCGCCACGAAAGAGTTGTGGGGACGATAAAAACCGACCAAGGATGAAGGCGGTACGTGATGCAAGGGCGTCGCCGCGCTTAGTCCGCTGGGTTTCGATCGATCTGCTTTGCGGCTAGAACCTGGCGGCCATATTCTCGGACCAATATTTCCCGGTCTTCCGACGGCGGCAGATTGCGCAAGCGTTCTTCGATGCGGCTGCGTTCTTCCTGTTTCAGTTCGTTCCAACGATCAATGTCTTTTTTCAGCCGGTCGCGTTCCTCGACAGTCAGTGCTGTGATGCGCGGCGCGTCTGTCGTGTTCTTAACCGCGCTAAGCTGCGCGCCCAGGACTACCGCGCTGTGGGGCCGGCCTTCCTGATCGTAAACCAGGGCAAAGTTTTGATAGCCAATCGTCGAAATCAGCGAGCGCACCGCTGGTTCGAAGGGTTGGCGATCAAGGCGCAGATTGACGATCTGCGACTCTGTCGTTGCCGGCACGACAATGTTGAATCCGGTTTTGGCGTGAAACGCCGCCAGGGCCAATCGTACCGGGGTGTGATTGAAGGTCACGGAAACCTCGCCATTTTTGACATCGACCCACTGCTGATAGGATTCGTCCTCGCCGCTCTGGGCGAAAGCCGATGTCGTCGCCAGCGGCGCTAAAAGCATTGCTACTGTCAAATAGTGCTTCATCGCTTTGTCCCCCGTATGTTCCAGCCGGTTAGCAGCAACTACCATGCCCCGTGCTAAAGTTCGCTGGATTGCCAAAAAGTTCGCGCTACCGACGGGGAGTCGTCCGTGAAATGGCCAAGTTGCGGTGAAATAGTAACAAGGTTGTATTGTGCCGACGGCCCGACTGAACCAATCAGTCAGCCAGCAACTCACTCGAGAAAAGAGTCAGTCGGTGGTTTGTGCTTTGCGGACACTGGCGATGAGCGAGGTGCGCAGAAGGAATTCCCGGTGGCTTTTCGGGTCGTCGGCGATGGCGCGGAGCTCGTCGAAGCGTGCTTGGCGCGCTTTGGGATCGCGCTCTTCGAGGCGTTTTTTGTTGGCGATGGTTTGTTCTTGGACCGATTCGATGTTGCTCGCGCGGCGCCGCCGTGAGTAGCGGTCGAGTAGTCCATGATCGGCTTTACCCTCGATAATCTGCTGCAGCGTGTCGACTAACTCTATGGCGTCATGGATGCCGCTATTGAGACCGAGTCCGCCGACCGAATTGTTGACATGTGCCGAATCGCCGGCAAGCATCACCCGGCCTTTGCGAAAGGTCGCAGCCACGCGCTGGTGCACTTTGTAAAGATTGCGATGGACTACGTTGTAGCGCCGATTCAAGGGATAGACCCGCTGCAGTCGTGAGTAAACCGACTCGTCGCCCAGCGCCTGTTCGTCGCTCTCTTCTATTTGGGTTGGAAACACCGCGCGCCAGCGACCCTTGCCGTCGTCGCCGGCGACTTTGAATAGATTGGTCCATTCATCCGGGTCGGCGAGATAGTTGCGATAGCAGCAGCCTTCGAGCAACTGCTGAAAATCTTCCGTGGTCGTCAGGACGAGAAAATTTTCCGGCCAGGTGAAGCCCTCGAATTCAATTTCCAGCGCCTTGCGCACCGTGCTGCGCCCGCCGTCCGCGCCGATCACCCAATCGCCGCGAAAAAATTCCGTTCCGTGCGGCCCCTCGGCGGTGACCGTGGCGCTGCCCGCGTTCTGAGTGACGCCGGTGACGCGAGTCGAGAAGCGCACCTCGACATCCGGAAACGTTTTCAAACGTTCGATGCCCATGCGCGCGAGCTTATGCTGCTCGGTCTGGACGACAAACGGATAGGGCGTCTCATCGCGCAAAAGCTCGTGATCGAATTGAACGATGCGCGTTCGCGTCGGCTTGTCCCAAAACTGAAAATAGCGCGCCACCAGCCCTTCCTTGATGAACTGATCGATCAGTCCGACCCGCGCGATCATCTCC
>DASSGE010000013.1:0-5085 GCA_035693605.1 Binatia bacterium | reverse complement strand
GCCGCCGGCGTCGGCGAGCTAGGTCGCAACGGGATGGTCATCAGCGAGCAGTTCGGCGCCCGCATCCACATGCCCGACCCGATCATGACCGATCTGCCGCTGGTCGCCGACGAGCCCATCGATATCGGCGTCGACGACTTTTGCAAAGTCTGCCGCAAATGCGCCAACACCTGCCCGACCAACAGCATTCCAGTCGGTGACAAGGTCGTCCATAACGGCATCGAGAAGTACAAGATCAACTGGCTCACCTGCTACAAGTTGCGTCCTTATGTCCACGATCACTGGGGCAGCTGTCTCACCTGCGCCGCCGTCTGTCCTTACACCAAACCAAAAACCTGGTGGCACAACATGGCGACCTCGGCACTGCACTATTGTCCGTTTGCCCTGCGTCCGGTGCTGGTGAAATTTTTGAAATGGATCGACGACCGATTCTGGGGCTTGGTGCGCAATGCAAGGGTCACTTGGCTGGGTTACGACTCCGGTATCAAACCCGGAGAACACGCCTGTACCGTCGCCGGCTGCAACGCGTCGCACGAGAAAGCCGGCGCCAAAGCCGTTGCCGGCAACGTTGGTTACTACGCGCCGCTCAAGGAAAACACCAACCGATTCGTCAAGCGGGAACCCTAAGTGGCGATTAAACTTCCCTGGTCCGCCAAGGACACGCACAAGAATGATCCGTTCTGGGATTTTTTCATCAACACACCGCCGGCCGATCGCACCAATACGGTCATCGAATTGATCCGCAACGCTCCGGCGGGAAATGTTTTCCCGACCAAGACCGAGCTGCACACGCCCGAGATTACCTCGAGCCATGTCAAAGGGATGGCGCAATACTTCGGCGCGGAACTGATCGGCATCGCCAAGCTCGATCTAGACGACGCTGCCAATAGCGAAGAGTATCCGTTCGCCATACTCTGCGCCGTCCACGCCGACTACGATCCGCGCACAGCCGAAGGCATCGGCGGTCAGATGCCAGTGCAAAACGGTTTGTTCATCACTTTTGTTTTGAGCTCATGGATTCGCGAGCTCGGCTTTCGCGCCAAGGTCGTGCGCGATGACGGTAGCGACGTGCTAGCCGCCAAGGCAGGATTGGGTACATTGAACAGCGCCGGCCGGCTGGTGACGCGCGAATTCGGCGCCAGCGTTTATGTCGCTGACGCGGTCTACACCGATTTGCCCTTGGCCGCGGACGGCTAACAATAATTGAAAATTGATAATGGAGAATTGATAATTCAAGATTCGGAGGACTCCGTCGTTTTCCATTATCCATTTTCCATTATCCATTATTAATTACCGAGCGTAGCGAGGACCCCGTGCCGTATATCATAACCAATCTTTGCACCAATGACGGCGCGTGCGTCGAAGTTTGTCCAGTGGCTTGCATCCATACCAAACCCGGTGCGCCGCAATTCTACATCGATCCAGAAGTTTGCATCGACTGCGAGCAATGCGAAATCGTCTGCCCGGTCGACGCGATTTTCAAAGACATCGATATCCCGGCGCAGTACACCGAATACATCGAGGTAAACGCGGCTTTTTTTCGCCAGAACAAAGCCGCCATCGGACCGGTCCCCTTCGAGACCGCGTGGGCGATGATCCAATCGAGTCATGAATACGCCCAAATGGTTGGCGCCTCCGTGACCGCAGTGGTCGTCGATGAAGCCGGGACACCGATTGCTGTCGGCAAAATGGACAAAGCCGAACCGGTCAGCGCGGAGTTGGCGTTCAACAAAGCCTACACCGCCGCGGCGCTGCATGTCGCCACCGCGACATTAGCGGCGCAAGCGCGCGCGCCGGTGATGCGCAGCCTATCGATCGCGCACCGCGGCAAGATATTGCCCATGGCCGGCGCGTTGCCGATCATCAATGGTGTCACCATCGTCGGCGCCATCGGCGTCGCCGGCGCCAGCCGTCCGGAACAGGATGCGCTATGCTGCCGCGCCGGCATGTCGGTGTGGGAAAACGCCGGCCACTGATTTGAATTGTCCCATCGGGCAACCGGTTGTGGCTGTACCCTTGTCCGCTCCAAGAAATCCCGTGTCACAATCACTATCCGAACAATTTCTTTTCTCCGAGGCGAGTCTATTCAGCCAAGGTGTGCAAGCCGGTGAATTCACATTCGTCGCCCAAGATGCGCGCGGCAAGGATGGTACGGTCGGACCGGCGCGATCCGCCGAACAGCAAACACGCCAATGCCTGCTCAATCTCGATACAGCGCTGCACGCGTTCAACCAATCGACGGCTGACGCGGTAAATCTCTCGGTCTACCTTGCCGACTACCATGATGCCGCCGCCGTGGCCAAGACCCTGCGCGATCGCTTCGGCAACCTTGCGCCAGCCGTGGCGTTCGTCGGCGTCTGCGCCCTAGAGGGCGGCTGCCGCGTGCGCATGGATGGCATCGCTACCAACAGCGAAGACCGCGAGACGATTCACGTTGCCGATTTACCGCTGTCCCTCGGCTCAGGATGCCATGGCGTGCGCGTCGGAAATTTTCTTTTTCTCTCCGGTGTAGATGCGGCGGATCAGAATGGCCTTATCGCCGCTGCGAACTCCATTGAAAGGCAAACCACCGAAGTCCTCATGCGCATCGAGACAATTCTCGCCCGGCGGCAAATGGGTCTCGGCAATCTTTGTCGCACCTTCATGTTCATTCCCGGAACCCAATACCGTCCCGGCTACGGCGAAGCGCGCAAGCAAGTCTACCAGGGAGTTTTCGCTGAAAACGCCTTTCCGCCCAACTCGGGCATTTACATTCGTTCGCTCGGCGAGAATGTTTTACTGCGCTCGATGGCGATCGCTTATCGCGGCGAACAGAAGATTATAACGAGTCCCAAAGTTCGGCTCGCTCCCGGCTCGTTCTCGCAATCAGCGCGTGTTGGCGATTGGCTATTACTCGCGGGGCAAGATGCCGTAACGTTCGACCGGGTCGTGGAATGCGAAGGCAGTCTCGCCGGCCAAACCGAAGCGACCCTGCGCCACACCAAAGACATTGTCGAAGCCGCCGGCGGCACGCTCGACGACGTGGTCAAGACAACGGTTTATCTAACGCAAGGAACTGACCGCGAGGAGTTTGCTGACGCCTATCGCAAATTTTTCACGGCCCACCGTCGCAGTCGCGTGATGCCCAGCGGGCTCACCGTAGTCGTCGAAGAACTGTCGCCGCGCTGCCTGGTGGAAATCGATTCAATCGCCTATCTCGGGCAAAATTAATGCGGCGAAGCAACCGGCCGCAAAGAACGCAAAAAAATCTATAGAGCATACCTAGACGGGTGCTTACCCGCGCCATCTTACTGTTGCCTATTGCCTCGTGCCTCATGCCTATTCACTTAATCTCCCCCGGAAACAACTTGGACCCAAAGTCGCGGTTGACCGCTTGGATAAAGCTGTTGTCGTAGAACCGTTTCGGATCGGCGCCCTTACCTTTGCCGTCCGGGGTATCATCGAGCACTACGCGAATCGCCGCTGGATCGACGGTCAGGTCCTTGTTCCAGACGCGCAGACCCTGCTGGTAATTATCCGCGAGGATTTTTGGGTCCGTGACTTTCGAGTATTTCGATTCGAGCTTACTGGCGTATTCTTCATCATCGAAGGCGCGTTTGATGCCCTCTAGGAGTCCCATCAGAAAAGCTTTCAGCGTGTTGGGATTCTTCTGGGCGAACTCGCGCGTGACCGCGGTGCCGGGGCCGATGATTTTCAAGCCCTCTTTGTAAAAGTCGATGATGACCGGATAGCCTTTCTGGCGCGCCAAATCGTTCTGCGGCGGCGTGTTGATCATCGCATCGGTGTTGCCCAGCGTGAAAGTCGAATAGGCTTGCGCCGGTGTGCCGTGAAACATCAGCTTGATGTCCTTGGGGATCTCCATACCGAACTTCCGTGCCGTCCCACGCATGGCGATCTCGCCGAAAGCGCCGGGCGAGGTGGTAGCGACGGTCTTGCCGCGCAGAGCCTCGAAGCTCGTAATGCCTTTCTGGCCAAACAGCATTAAAGAACTTTTATCGACGCCGGCGGCGACATAAATGATATCCGCGCCGGCGAGGGTCGCCATCATCGCCGCCGAACCACCCTGATAGATATCGATCTTCGACGAGATCAGACCTTGGACCGCGACAGCAGCGCTTACCGCACTGATATTCACGCTGAGCCCGTACTTGGCGAAGTAACCCGCCTCGTGCGCGATCAATAACGGCATGGTCGTGTGGGCGAATGCCGCCACAGCGATCTCGAGGCTCTTCTTTTCGGGCTTGAGCGATTGCGCAGCGGCATGAGCGGGCAGAAGCAGAAACACCACCGACACACAAGCTACTCCGCGAAGCAATCCCTTTATTCCCATATTAGGCTCGACCTCCTGACTTCTGACTATTGACGTCTGGCTACTCTTTTCTTGTCATTTCGCTTCCGCCAAGACTTGTCGCAGTAGGGTGAAATCGATGACATCCTCCGGCCTCACGTCCTTGCCGGTAGTCTGCTTAATCAGCCCGATTTGGTTCTTGATCGCGCTATCCTTCCCCAACCCGTCCGGGCTCACCGTTTTAATCGACCGCGCATACGCTTTCTCGGCGATTGATCGGGACAGTTTCAACCAGTCCATGTAGAGCGCCACCGACTCTTCGCGATGACTCAGGAAAAATATGCCTGCTTTCACCATCGCGCGGATGAAACGTTTTACTTCATCGGGATTCTCTCGAAGTTTCTTATCGGTCACCGTAATGCCGCTGAACGGCACTTCGAATTTCCCTTCGATATCGGCGAGCAAGCTGAAGCCCTTTTCTTCCGCGATCGCGTGCAGCGGCACGGGCAGCGGCGTCGCGTCGATGCTGCCGGAGAACAGTGCTTGCAGCCGGATCGGCTCCCGCCCCATCGGAATAATCACAACCTCCTGATCAGGGTCCAAGCCGCCGGCGGAGAGCATGGCGCGCGTCGAAGAATAAACGCTGCCGGAAAAACTGCTGACGCCGATCTTCTTGCCGCGCAGCTGGGCGACAGATTTGTATTCCGGCCGCGCAACCAAAGTCAGGTCCGCAAA
The DNA here is from genome assembly GCA_035693605.1 of Binatia bacterium. Classification (GTDB taxonomy): domain Bacteria; phylum Desulfobacterota; class Binatia; order UBA9968; family UBA9968; genus DP-20. Next base: position 62 of record DASSGE010000013.1, on the reverse strand, counting down.
CTTATGCGGCAGATGGACGTTTTTGATCGGCAGTCCTTGCGCCGCAGCGAGCATGCCGGAAC
>DASSGE010000012.1:0-7435 GCA_035693605.1 Binatia bacterium | reverse complement strand
TAACCTTCCTGGCGAAGCGGCCTCCGTTGTCACCACTCTGGACGGCTACCAAATGGCCAAGCAGGGACGTGCGGGCCCGGCGCTTACCGCGTCGGCGGTAGGCTCGTTTTTCGCCGGCACGGTGGCGACTTTTCTCCTGGCACTTTTTGCCCCGCCGCTGGCGGAGGCGGCTCTCAAGTTCGGCCCGGCCGATTATTTTTCCTTGATGGTCTTGGGGTTAGTCGCGTCAGTGGTGTTGGCGCAAGGGTCGCTGTTGCACGCCTTCGGAATGGTGGTGCTCGGTTTGCTGTTGGGTTTGATCGGTACCGACGTGACATCCGGAACCATGCGCTACACTTTTAACATACCCGAACTCGCCGATGGCATCGGTTTCGTCACTGTCGCCATGGGTATGTTCGGTTTGGGTGAAATCATTCGCAATCTCGAGTCGGAGAAAGAACGGTCCTTGGTGATCGCCAAGATTACCAGTTTGATGCCGACCAAGGAGGATTGGCGCAATATCATCGCGCCGATTTTGCGCGGCACGGCGATCGGATCGGTGCTGGGAATTCTTCCTGGAAGCGGTTCTATCTTGGGATCGTTTGCCGCGTATTCGATAGAAAAAAAAATTTCCAAGAATCGTGCACAATTCGGCAAAGGGGCGATTGAAGGCGTGGCGGCGCCGGAAGCGGCGAACAATGCCGGCGCGCAAACCTCGTTCATTCCGATGTTGACGCTGGGGATTCCGTCGAATCCGGTGATGGCGCTCATGGTCGGAGCTATGATCATTCAGGGCATCCAGCCCGGACCATCGGTGATCACCGAACAGCCTCGACTCTTTTGGGGGATCATCGCCTCGATGTGGATCGGCAATCTAATGCTGGTCGTCTTGAACCTGCCTTTGGTGGGTATGTGGGTAAAGATGATCACGATTCCCTATCAATTACTCTATCCCGCGATCTTGGTGTTTTGTGGCATCGGTGTCTTCAGTCTGAATAACCGCGAGTTCGATATCTATCTCATGGGACTTTTCGGCGTGCTCGGCTATGTATTCTCCAAGCTCGGCTGCGAGCCGGCGCCGATGCTGCTGGCGTTTATTCTCGGGCCATTGATGGAAGAGTATTTGCGCCGCGCCATGCTGCTATCACGCGGCGATCCGCTGGTTTTTTTGTACCGCCCGATCAGCGCGACATTGTTGGTCTTATCTGCGCTCGCCATGCTCTCTGTGTTGCTGCCGTCATTCAGTAAAACCAGGGAAGAAGCCTTCAAAGAGTAGGCGAAATTTCTCCACTCAATTGACATCATTCAACCCGATCTGATAAATCGGCTTGGTCATCTTTACTACCACCTATGATGAAATTGCTCGATAAAGTTGCTCTCATTACCGATGCCAGTCATCCCTGCGGCCGGGCGATTGCGCAGGGTTTTGGTCGTGAAGGCGCCGACTGCGTTGTCCTTGATGCGAGCGCGGAAAAAGCCGATCAATTGGCCGTGGAGTTGCGTTCGTCGGGCCGGGCCGCGGTTGGCTTTGCCTGCGACGTTCGAAGCAAAACGCAAATTGCTGCTGCGGTGGAACGCGTGGTGGCGCAATTCGGGCGGATCGATATCTTGGTCAATTGCTCGAGCCCGGATGCCGACGATAATTTTTTGACCGTGAGCGAGAGCGATTTTAACCGCGCGCTCGATCATGGCCCCAAAGCGTATTTTCTTTTCTGCCAAGCGGTCGGGCGTGTGATGGTGCGACAGCGCGCCGGCAAGATCATCAATCTCGCCAGCACTGACGCGCGGATCGGTTCCGGCGAATCGATATGCACGAGCGCGGCGCATTCCAGTATCGATGCTTTAAGCCGCGCCGTTGCTCAGGCACTTGGCTACTATGGGATCAATGCCAATGCACTTTTGTATGGGCCCCTGTCTAGCCCAACGTTGAGTGCTGAAGAACGCGGTGAGCGCTTGCGGCGCATGCCCTTTGGGCGGCTGGCGAATCCGCAGGATGTTGTCGGCGCGGCCATTTTTCTTGCCAGCGACGACGCCAAATTTATCAACGGGGAAAGTTTGTGCGTCGATGCCGGTTATGCCAACGCGGCGGTGACCGAGGATAGTTTTCGCCCCGCTTGGGGCCGGGTTTGGCACGAGTTCACAGTGCCGGAACCGGAAAAATAAAAATTCGGTCATGATCGCTGGAAAACCATTGCTGTAAAAGTGCGGAGGCGAATATGGGTACGAAATACAAAGAAGTAAATACGCTGTCGTTTATCGGCAACATTGGTCCCAAGACCGAACGAGTTTGGAAAGAAGTGGATGAGGAGCTCGATATTATCGGCTGTAAGGAGAAAAAAGCGCGTCCTTGCGAACTGATCGCGCCGCTTAATCTACTCGAAAAAGATCTGCCCGGTGACGGCGATACCAAGCAGGTGGCGATTTTTGTTAATGACGACGTGCGCATCGAGTTGATGTATTGCCGCTCAGGAAAAGGTCAAGACGGCCGCCGTCCGGCAGGATTTTGCGAGACTCACATCCAAGTCACTGGCACGCGCATCACCAAGACTTCTGAAGGCGATTTCCCATTGGACGTGGGCGATGTCTTGGTGGTGCCCGACGGCATCAACCATGAAAATCAAGGCGATGGCCCGACCACCCGCTTGGTGGTTTACACGCGCAACCCGGTTGAGATCGCGCAGACGTACCCGGTCAAGGAAAGCGTCATTCCGAATAAGCAGTGCACTTTGCTCAAACCGACGACCGTGCTCGACAAAGTTGCGGAAGGCGGCTCCGGAGGCAAGCATTTCGAGCTCGTGGAAAACGCCGATATCATGATCGAAACGACCCATCGATCCGATGCCCAACGGATTTATCATCGCGGCTTCGGGCAAGACGAAATCGCCTTTCAACTCTCGGGGCGGCGCGCAACGCGTACCGATCAGGGCGAATACATGCTCGAGACCGGCGACTTTCTCTTGATCCCGCCGGGCACCTCGCATCGCAACGTCGGCGACATGGCGACCATCCGAATTATTCTTTATACCCGAAAATCAGTGCGGCTGGCCGACGAATATATCGAGCGAGCGAGGCGGGCGAGCCAGGCGGCGGCTTGAGGGATTGTCAATTCGATAAAATGCTGACATCGGCAAAATGTTCCGGCCTGCGATGGCTCGGCGTGGTCGGGCTGCTCGGGGCGTTTGCTTCACCCGCGTCGGCCGTCGATACCATCCGGGTCTCCTATGCTACCCTGAGCGCCGCCTACATGGATCATATCTGCGCCATGGCCAAAGGTCACCTGCGCGAAGAAAATCTCGCCGTCGAAGTGATTCGGGCCCCGGGCGGCGTGGCGACGCCCGGGCTGATGTCGGGTCAGTTTCAGTTTAGTTCGTCGGCGAGTTCGTCGCTGAGCGCGGGTGTGCGCGGCGGGCCCGTGAAGATCGTCTATACCAATCTGTCGCGGCCGAGCTACACCCTGGTATCGTTGCGCGGTGAGATCACCAGCGCGAAGGACCTGATCGGTAAGAAAGTCGCCATCAACAGTTTCGGCGACACCGGCCATCTGTCGACGTTGCTGTATCTCAAGAAAATGGGCATCAATCCATCCCAGGTCTTGTTCATCACCGTTGGCCGCAACGAAGTGCGCATGCCGGCGTTGGTGTCCGGCGCCATTGACGCAGCGCCATTAGTGCCGCGCGACATGGTGGCGTTGGCGAAGCAAAAGCCGCAAATTTTAGCCGACCTAGGCAAGGAAATTCAACTGGTGTGGAACGGCGTTTCGACTTCCAACCGCGTTTTGGCAGAGAGCCCGCAGTTGGTCGAGCGCTTTCTGCGCGCGCTGGCCAAGGGACGCGAATTCGCGCGGCGCTACAAGGACGACACTGTGGCGATGATCGGCAAGCATGACCCGTCGTCGGTGGAGGCGATCCGGGTTGATTACGATGTCACCAAAGCAAGCATGACCGATGAAGGTTGGTTGCCCGACGAGGTGTTGCGTGACGAAGTGGCGACGCGCGCGGAATTGACCAAAGTCGTCAATCCGCCGAGCCCAGCGGCGCTGTTCGATTACAGTTTCACCAAACGCAATTACGCCCAACTGAAAGCGAGCGGCTGGCAGCCGGCTCGATAAGATTATGAAACTTGCGGGGAAAATCGCCATCATTGCCGGTTGCAACGGCGAATTCGGCGCCGCCATCGTGCCCGGTTTCGCCGCCGAAGGCTGCGATGTCGCGTGCGTCGATTACCAGCAGGCCGACGCCGATGTCGCGGCAGAAAAGGTTCGGCAAAAGGGCCGGCGCGTCTTGGCGCTAGCCGCCGATCTGCGCGATCGTGGACAAGTCGACGCGATGGTCGAACGCGTTTGCGCCGAGTTCGGCCGCATCGATATCCTGGTCAACACGACCATGGCATCGCACAATCAGGAGTTTTTGAATTTTAAAGAAGATGACTTCGACGATTCGCTTAACCGCGGCGTAAAAAGTTATTTTCTCACTTGCCAGGCGGTCGCGCGCCAAATGATCAAACAGCGCTCGGGTAAGATTATTAACCTGAGCTCCATCGTCGGTGTGCTCGGGCCTGGGCAAGCGGCATCGTGGACCGCTGACAGGGGCGCGGTTAACGGCTTAACGCGCGCCGCGGCGCATGCGTTGGGTTTTTACGGCATCAACGTCAATGGTTTGGCGCGCGGCAACACCGCGCGAAAGCCTTACAGCGCCGGAGTTCTGGAACGGCTGCGGCGATTGCCGCTGGGCCGCACCGAAACGCCCGAAGATCTGGTCGAGCCCTGCGTGTTTCTCGCTTCCGACGGCGCTAGTTATATCACCGGGACGATTCTGTATGTCGATGGCGGCTACACTGTGGCCGGCGTCACCGACGATCGCTACCGGCCCGAGTGGGCGCGCAAGGGCGCCGACGAGTAGCCGGTTTGATTTGTAATGTGATCGTGAGCGAATCCAACGGTGGAAGGGGGCGTTCAACTACTGCGAGCAACCGTTGGATACCGGCTTTCGCCGGTATGACGTCTATTCAGCTCAAATTGATTCCGCCGCGAGCGCCGACTCCGCGAACATATCCTTGAGTTCCAATTTGCGCTCGGTGATGCCGACCATCTGGGCGTAGCGCGCCATGGTTTCCAGCTCTCTAAGATTGTCTTTTAGATTGTACGGCCAGGCATCGGCACCGAAAAGTTCCAGCTCTTCTTCGATCTCCGCGCCATACCAGGCAAGAAACGAACGTCGCGTGTCGCTGACATGCTTGATGCCGAGCTGCTTGGCCTTGGTGAAGGCGTCGACCAAACTTTGCGCCACCCAGGGATGCTTTTCCAAGATGTCATTCTTAACCACCACCACATGGCGGATCGGGAAGATTTTCGTGCGCAGGTAATAGGCTTTTTCAACTTCACGATAGTCGGGCCAGAGGCGGCGCACGCCGGCGGTCTGGCGGCCAAGCTTGGGGCGAATCTCCGGCAGCATGCAGGCGTCGATTTGGTTTTTCACTAGAGCGTCTTCGATCTTCTCGCCATTCGGGACTCGTTGGATATCCATCCATTCGGGCGGCTGCCATCCCGGCACCTGCTCGCGTTGGTTTGTGCGCAGCTTGAGAGAGCGCACGGGTATGCCGAATTCTTCCTGCAACAAGCCGCGCACCCACAAGGACACCGGGTTGAAATGGGCGCGCATGCCGATTGTACGGCCGGCAAAGTCTTGCGGGTATTGGATGCCGCTCGCTTCCGTGACCAGTACGTTGCCATGGCAAAATTTGCGGTGCGGAAAGACCGGGATGGCGGTGAACGGCGCGCCGCGATCCATCCAGCCGAGAAAGACGCCCATTTGCAGCTCGCAGACATCGAACTCCAGTGTGCGCGAGAAACGCGCATGGCGCTGTTCCGAAGGCAGCATGACGATGTTCAGCTCGATGCCTTCGGCCTGCACCGTGCCGTCGACCAGAAAGCGCGTCCGGTCGTAATCGTTGCACGATAAGGAGAGTTTCAAGCCTGCCATACTACCCCTTAAATAGCGGCCGGACTTCGTCGAAAAGCATACGTGCTTGGCCGCGCACGTCGTCTGAGGCGATGCGGGCGATGATCGTCGTCAGGCCGGCATCGGCGTAGCTCTTCAATAGCGTCGCGCATTCCTTCGGCGTGCCAAAAATCGTGAAGTGGTGGCCGAGATTGTTGCGCTGCACGCCGAAGAAATTTTCCATCCAGCGCCAGCCTTGGTCTCTAGCCTTTTCCGCGTCGTTGAGAATATTAAAAGTCGCATAGAGGGCGCTGACGCCGAGTTTTCCCGTTCGTCCGTATTCTTTCGCATAGTCGTCGATCTTGGCCCGCGCGCCGGTAAAGCGCTCCAATGTCGGCGCGAGCGTTACCCAGCCGTCGCCCAGGCGTGCCACTCGTTTGAAACCGGTTTCATTGCGGTCGGCGGCGATCCAGATCGGAATGCCGCCTGGCCGGGTCGGGTGAGGCAGAATACCGACATCGTGCAGTTTGAAATAACGGCCGTCGTAATCGATCTTGGTCCCGCTCCACAGCCGGCGCATGATCTCGATGGTTTCGCTCAAGCGGCCGGCTTTTTCTTGCGGTGGCACGCCGCAGGCGGCGAATTGGCGTTGGATATAATCGCGCACCGGACCGACGCTGACGCCTAGGATAATTCTGCCGTTGGAAATCACGTCGATGGTCGCCAGAGCGTGGGCGAGTAGCACGGGATTGCGCAGCGCCGGCAGCATCGGCACGATCCCGAGGCGAATCCTGCTCGTGCGCGCCGCCAACGCCGCCGTGGTGGTCAAGCAATCGCCGCGTGCTTTGTCTAAGACCGTTACGCTATCGCCAAGCCAGATGTGATCGAAGCCGAGTTCCTCCGCTTGCGCGGCATCGGACCAGAGGTGCTCGAAGCTCTTGGCCGCTTCGTCGGCACGAATAAGCTGGCGGGTATGTAATAATAATCCAATCTCCATGGTGAACTTACTCGAACCAGTGATTTCAAATACGTTAATAAGGTTTGTGCGCTCGGTCGGCGAGCCGGCAAGCTGAGGTAGAATTGCCGAATTCAACACTCCTACTTGCCGGTCGTTCTCAATGCCCGCTCCCAGCCGAGCTCGCGCAGTTCTTTATAGACTTCACGGGTGAAGCGGAAGTCGAAGATCTGCTCGGTCGGCACGTCTTTCTGGACGTTGAGCATGCGTTTGGCGATCTCGATATCCGATTTTTGCGTTTCGCTATCTTCGGTGCCGTCGGCGGTCATCATTTCCATGGTCGCGTCGTAGTCGGCGCTGCGCACGTCATCGGGCGACTTATCGTATTTTTTCCCCAAGGCAAGGGCTTGGGCTTTATTGCGCTTGACGAATTCACGTCCCTTCACGGTGGCGCGCACAAAACGGCGGACCAGGTCAGGCCGCTTCACCACGGTTTCTTCAGTGGTAGCCAGGCCGGTGTAGAGCATCTTGATTTCCTGACCGATGTTGACGACTTCATGCACTT
>DASSGE010000011.1:0-3144 GCA_035693605.1 Binatia bacterium | reverse complement strand
CTAATCTTGCGCGAAGCGAACGGCAAACCTCTGGAATTTCACACCCACTGCAATACGGGCTTAGGGTCGATCTGTTGCTTGGAGGCAATCAAACTCGGCGTCACCTCGATCAACACCGCGATCCCCCCGTTGGCGGACGGTTCGTCCAATCCCTCGCTATTCAATGTCTGCATGAACGCCCGCGCGCTCGGCTATCAGCCTATGGTCGACGAGGATGCCGTCAAACCGGTGCGTGATCATTTCACCATGATTGCGCAGCAGGAGAATCTGCCGATCGGGCGGCCGTTGGAATACGATGCTTTCCATCCGCTGCACCAGGTGCCCGGAGGCATGATATCCAACTTTCGTTTTCAATTGGAAAATTTGGGCAAGCTCGATCAACTGCCGGCGGTGCTCGACGAAGTCACACGCGTGCGCGCCGAATTCGGCTACCCGATCATGGTAACGCCCTACTCCCAGTTCTTCGGCGTCCAGGCCGCCATCAACGTCATGGTTGGGGCGCGCTACAAAGAAGTCACCGACGAAGTGCTGCTTTACGCCTTGGGCTATTGGGGTGAAGAAGAAGCGCAGTCGATCGAGGCGAATCTGCGCGATCGTTTAATATCGAGCGCGCGCGCCAAAGAGTTGGCTCAATTGAAAGCTGCCGAAATCACCCTCGGAGAATTTCGCGCGAAGTTCGGCGGTGACAGGGTAAGCGACGATGACAAGCTGCTCAATTTTTTTGCCGGCGGAGAAGCCTTGACGGCGATGAGGGCGGCTGGAGCGCCGAAGCTTTATCCCGGTAGACCCGGCGCACCGCTAGTCGCGATGATTGAACAGCTAAGTCAGCACACGGGCCCGATTCAAATCTATATCAAACGTGAAGGGTTTCGTCTCCGGATGGAACGAAAGCGGACGGCTGATTAAAGGCCGCGGGCTGGATACGACGGATGAGGTCTGCACGGATATACAACGTTCGCTACTCCTGATTGTGCGAATCGCGAGATTCAGCGTGCGGCTGAACTCGGAGCCTGATCAATTCTCGCTCACAGCTCAACAATTTCGTCGCGTTTTGGCCGAGCGGCGCCATTGCGCTTGATCAAGCAGCAACCTAAATTGATTTTCGCCGTGACGCTGTTGCATCAACGATCTTTGTGGATGGCTGGGTTAGCACTGTTTTTCATCCTGCGCGCTGCTTACCCTCAGGCGGTTCCACAGTGGCTGTGCGCGAATAACGCATCGAATTGTCATCCAGTTTTCATCGTGCATAACTCCTGGCATGCAGCCATCGTCCTCCGCAGGAGCGATCTATCGGACAAGATCATGCCGGAGTTGACGGATTTCCCCGCGGCCCGGTACATTGAGTTCAGCTGGGGCGACAAAGATTATTTTCCCGATCCGGCGTCGGGAATTCTCGCCGCGATTAAAGCGGCCCTTTGGTCTGGCGGCAGCGTAATGCACTTGGTCGGATTTGCCGAGGCGGTCGAACATTTCTATCGCGGCGCCACAATTACGGAGCTGCGCTTGAACGCGACTGCCTATGACCGCTTGGTCGATTACATCAACGAGACATTCGCGCGTGAGAAATCACTCGGGCGCGCGCGCGCGACACCGGGATTATTTTCGAACAGCCATTTTTATCCGTCGAACCGTAATTTTAGCCTGCTGCGCACCTGCAACACCTGGGTTGCCGAAGCGCTGGAACGAGCGGGTTTGCCGATCTCTTCCGGACTTGTCATGACCGCAGCGAATTTGCACACCCAGCTCACGGCTTTGCAGCCGGCGCCATAAACCAAGCCGTTTCCCAAAGAAGTTAATCGGCGACTTGAGCTTTTGTTTGGGCCACCGCGGCCCCAGCATCGCGGCTCGCCGGGGATCGTGCTAAACTTACTTTTCAATGACGCCGCGTTTCGGATTATTTATCTCTTGGCTGGGCATGGCGCTCCTAGTGGCCGCATGCCAAACGCCACCCCCTGTAAGCCCGCCGATGCCGCAAGAACCTGCCCAAGAGACGTCCGTGCCCGCACTGCCTCCTGCAACAACGCCGGTGGAATCGGCGAAACCGCAGGAAGCACCCGAGGCGGTGCTCAGTAAGCCGCCTGTAGACCGTAGTTTGCCGGAGTCTCTGATCGGCGCTCCGGCCAAGGATTTGGTATCGCGCAATATCGATTATGGCACCATCGTGTCAGGCCGCACCGCCAATGCCCAGATGAAGACCGGCTGGCAGTATCGCCGTACCCGCCAAGGGCACATTGTTGGTTTCGAATTTTCGAATTATGGCGGCAACTTAATTCTCGCGCCGCGACGCGACGCGGCCAAAAACCAATTCTTTACGCGTGATTTTCAGTTTCGCTTCGACGAGCGGGCGCGCCAGGACATCCATTTGATGATTTCCGACTGGGTGCCGTCGCGCGACCGGGTATTTCGCCTGAGCGAATTGATGAACAGCCTGATGCATTTCTTTCCGCGCAGCTATCTCCCCGCCATCGTCAACGCAGGTAATATCAACATCGTGACGCTCCCCACCGGCGAAGAAGTCGAGTTTAACGCCGTCACCAAGGAAATCCTCGGCGGCGTACTGACAGAGTCGCCGGTGGACCTGACCCCGGACCGCAGCGCCCGCAAGTACCCGGGCGTTAATTACCTGGGCCAGGGCGTGCTCGTGCGCGCCGACGCCCGCGGCGCCGATCCCCGGTTCGGCAAAAGCGCCATCATTAGCACCGGCACTCCGCCGCCGAATTGCGACAGTCCCGGCGGCTGTCAACAATGTGAGGTGCCGTCGAAAGAGCTGTGGGATCAATCCGGCGCCGCACGCTTCAAGTTTCAAACCGATCAAGAATTCGACCGATACTTGACAAAGCGCTGTGCCTTCAGCCTGCCGCGCCAGGGAAACGAATTCGCCCTCTCGGCGCGCGCTCCCCTTCGATGACTAAACGCAAGGTTTCGCTGCGTTGTCTTGCAATTCCCCCGGAACCCGACTAGGTAGAAAGAAAATCGCTTTGCCGACGAGGAGATTTATATGGCGGACTATTTAGTCATCGATGCCGACGGCCACTGTTACGAACCGGACAACGAACTCGCGAAATGGATGCCCAAGGAATATGCCCATCTCGCGCCCAACCGTGTGACGGACAGCTCCGGTTACAGCCACCTGATGATCGAAGG
>DASSGE010000010.1:0-5207 GCA_035693605.1 Binatia bacterium | reverse complement strand
ATGTGTCTGTGCCGATAGATTGCATTTAACCGACTCAATCGCTTGGTACAGGCGGTAGCCAAGATCGTGGTCAACCAACTCGATGAGCCCATTTAGCTTGTCCGGCTCCAGGGCTTGGAAGCGAATCTGCTTGAGCAGTTCCATATTTTTTCGCGTCTTGAGAAATGACAAATAATGCCAGCGCTCCAAATTCTCGTAGAGCCAATTGGGCACGGGTAACAGTTTGCCGAATTGGGATTTGTACTCCGAGCCCAAGCCCAATAGCGGCGCGACCAGATGGCGCACGAGTTTGCCGTCGAAGGTGTCCCCAGCGATGCCGACGCCGTCGTTGCCGATGACTTGATCACTTAATTCGGCGGTCGACGCTTGCGCGGGTTTTAACTGAACCAGAGAAAAATCGCTGGTGCCGCCGCCGAAGTCCGCGATCAGCACGAGCTCATTATGATCGAGGCGCTGGCGGTACTTGTACGCGGCGGCGACCGGCTCAGGCAGGAAATAGACCTCGTCGAAACCTGCGTTGGCAAATGCTTTGCGCAATCGCGTGACGGCGAAATTATCGTCCGCATGATTTTTCGTGCCGCTGAAATGCACCGGCCGTCCGACAACCAGCTTGGTGCCGAGTGGACCGAACTGTGATTCGGCGGATTTGCGGAGATAACGCAGCAAGATGCCGATTAATTCTTCCAGCGAGAAATTTTGGTTGAAGATCTGTGTTTGGCTGAATAACCGGCTGGCCAGATAGGACTTGGTCGACTGAATCAGCCTTCCCGCCATGCGCGCATTCAAATAGCTCAGGATCGCGTCAGGACCCGCGACCACGTGCAACTTGCCGCTCCTCGATGCCTCGTCTTGTTCAAAATAAAGAATCGAACGGAAGGTTGAGCCGGCGCCGAAACGCGCCAGTTCGACGCTGCGATCTGAATGGGCGAGCGCTAGGGCGCTGTTAGTCGTGCCGAAGTCGAGTCCGAAGGCTTTAAGCAAGGAAACGCTGACCTTTCAGGGCGTAAAAATTGTAAATTGCCGCGAATGAAACCGATTGATTCTAACATCGTCAGCAAAATTACCAAGCACAAGGATTGGTTTGCTCTTGTCATTGGGCTGTCGCAACATGACAGCCGATGAAGTTTTTGGACGCATCTTGCCCGTCCAACGGGCGGGTTTATTACCTAAAACACCGGTGAACTCTCAAAAGGACATTTACAGTAGTCTATGACCTGTACGGCATCACGTTTGCTCACAAAAGCATAAACAATTCGGCGGCTACGTTACTTGGTAGATTCCGGCCGAACCTGTCAGCCCAGTCAGATCCAAACCAAGCAGGGCAGATTTGTAGAACATGCGATTTCGACTGAATCCCAGCCTGCGTGCGCGTCTGTTTGAAATGGTAGCGATTGCGCTACTGCCAGCGTTCGGCTTAATCGTTTATCATTCGGAGGAACAGCGGCACCAGGCGATTGCCGAGGCCGCTCATGCGGCGCAGCGCTACGCCCGCTTTGTCGCATCCGATATCCATAGGGTGATCGATAGCTCCGGCCATTTACTGATGGCGTTAGCGCAGCTTCCAGAAGTTCAAAACGCCGATCACAATTCTTGTACTCGAATTTTTGCCAAAATAATTGGCGAATATCGAATGTACGGCGATTTGGGTGTCGCCGATCGAGAAGGTCGGATTCTTTGCAGCGCGTCGTCGCCAGAGTTGCGTCCCCGAATTGTCGATCTCCTGAATTCAAATGACGCAATTGCGTCCCAGCGCCTCGTGGTCGGCACTTACCAGATCTCTAAACGCTCAGGCCGAGCCGGCTTGAATCTCGGTTTTCCGATCCGTCGGGACGGCAAGATGGTCGGTCTTGCGTATCTGGAGTTAGACCTGGCATGGCTCGGTCAGATTGCCAAGATCGCTGACTTGCCCGAGGGATCGACGATTACTCTGTTCGATCGCGAGGGCACCATTTTGTCGCATTTTCCGCCCATGGGGTTCGCGGGACGAACCATCGCCGGAACCGCAAATACAAAAGCGAATGCTGACAGTGCCAATAGAATTGGCGGCGGACTTTGGCTTGACGGCGAGAATCGCCTCTTCGGTTCGTGGTCAGTACGTGACGAAGCATCCGAGCAGCCATGGGTCATAACTCGGGTCGGCTTGCTTAAAAAAGTGGCCCTCGCCGATGCCGAATGGTACTTCCGGCGTAACCTTTTGGCATTGTCCCTGGTCGCGGTTCTGGCGCTTTTAATCGCTTGGTATGTCGGGGACAACTTATTGGTACGTCAGCTCAAGTCCTTGGCCAAAACCACAGCCGAGATCGGTGGCGGAAATTTTGGCGCCCGTACCGGACTGAGTCGTCGCAACAACGAGTTGGACCGCTTCGCGCGCTCACTGGACTCAATGGCCGCGTTGCTGCAGCAGCGTGATCATGAAACCAAATTGGCCAAGGAGCGCTCCCAACGCCAACTTGAACGAATCAACGCTCTGCATGAAGTCGACATGGCGATTACATCTACCCTGGACTTGCGCGACGTTCTTAGGTTGCTCTTGGAAAAAATCGAATTAGTACTTCCCGGTGCCGCGGCGACAATTCGCTTGTTAAACAACCAGAGAAGGGGGCTGGAGCCGTTTATTTGCCGCAATGTCGATGAGATTGATTGGCGTGCTGGATCGCGGTCGGATTTAAGCGGGTTGGCCAAAATGGTTTTGGAAAATCGCATTCCGTTAACTGTGGCCAACGTCCAATCCGATGCGCGCTCCACAGAACGGGAGCTCGATACAAAACTCGGGTTTGTTTCATACCTGGGGATTCCTTTGATCGTGGCTCGGGAATCGCTCGGAGTCATTGGGTTCTATACGCGCGAGGAACATGCCTTTAACGATGACGAAATCGAATATCTTACGGCTCTCGCTGGGCAAACTGCGGTCGCCATTCATAATGCCAAATTGTTCGAAGAGATTCGCCGGCGCGAACGTGAAGCCTCCGCGTTACACGGTATCGCCGCTGCGGCGTCGCAGTCATTGGATCTGGATGTGATCCTAAAGGAGGCGGTCGGTAAGATCTCGGCCAACTTCGCCTTCGACTCCAGCTATGTCCTGCTTTTCACCGCAGAAACCTCTCGGTTGGAATTGCGAGCGACCCATCCGGAGATGGGAACACGCGCCCTCGATGAGGGGCTTTGGCGAGACGGAAAATCGTTCATGCACGGCATCGCCGAATCAGGGGAGATTGTCGCCATCGAGGATCTGCTGGCCGATTCACATTATCGCGAGCTCTTAGGCGTTAGTGGCAAGGAATCGACCGATCCGCGTTTTCTCGCGGTCTATCCGGTGAAGACAAAGCTCAAAAATTGGGGTATCGCAGTATTTTGCGGGCGAGAACCCAGGCGGCTGGATGATAATGAAACGCGATTGCTCAAATCAATGACGCGGCAGATCGGTGTCGCCGTAGAAAATGCGACGCTGTACAAACAGACGGTCGCTAAAGCCAATGAACTGGCGACACTTTATTCATTTACGGCGCTTGCCAGCCAGTCGTTGGACATACACTTGCTGCTTCGGCGAACGACGGAGAAACTCCTTGAAATGTTCCGGTTCGACGCAGTGCGAGTGTTCCTGCGCGACGGCGCCAGCGACGAAGTCGTTCTCGCTACGCATTTGGGTTTCCCGTCCGGTTTCCCATTACGCGACCGGTATCAGATCGGCGAAGGCCGTATCGGTGGGGTCATGAACAGCGGTAATCCGATGTTTGTCCCCGACCTTAACAGTGACTCCTCGTACTGGAGCACGGCACAAAATCAGGAGATGGTGAAACTGGGTTTCCACAGTTCTTTTTTGATGCCGATCAATGCGGCCGGGAAATGTGTGGGAGTCATGAATTTTCTTTGTCGCCAGCATTATCAATTTTCGCCCAGCGATGTCCAGTTGATAGAAGCAGCGGCGTATCATCTGGGGACCGCAGTGGGCAACGCCAATCTTTTTTCCGAAATTCAGCGGAAGTCGCACGAACTCGAGGTGGCTAACAAAGCCAAAGACGAGTTTCTCGGTGTAATCTCTCATGAACTGCGTACGCCGCTAAGTATCATCAAAGGTTATGCCGATATTATCAGGCAAAGAGTTTTCGGCGACGTGACCAGGGAGCAAGTCTCGGCGCTGGAAAAAATTATGGATCAAGCAACGGCGCTGACGCATATGATCAATGACGTATTGCAGGTGTCGGCAATTGGAGCGATGAAGACCCGGTTGACTTGCGCGGACGTCGATTTAGTTTCTTTGCTTAGCGAGTTGCGCGAAAGCTATCAGTTCGCTAACGATAAGTTCATCGACGTCGGCTGGACGTTTAACGATGAGTTGCCGGTAATTCGCACAGACGCCGAGAAACTCAAAGCGATCTTGCAGAACCTTATCAACAATGCGATCAAATTTACCGAGGCGGGATCAATCAAGATTGCGGCGAGAGAACTCGCGTTAGGCACCGGCATTGAACTGACCGTGAGGGATACCGGTATTGGCATTCCCGCGGACAAAATCGACACGATTTTCGAAATGTTCCAGCAAGCTGATAATTCTGCCACCCGGGGATATGGTGGCGTCGGGTTAGGTTTGTATATTGTAAAGAGTTTCACCGAACTCCTTGGTGGAAAGGTGTCGGTGTGGAGCGAAGTCGGAAGAGGCACTTGTTTCACGGTCTATTTGCCACTCAATCTTCAGGCGAGGGCCGGAGGCGCGGGGCCTACCGGCGGCCTGGTCCATAACCAACCTAGTTCTGCGATTGACCCTGCTGCACTAACTGAATAGGTCAATCTTCACACTCAGCGATCGAATCATCGCCAGCGTTATCGTCTGGTGGCAACGTCCTTGGAGGCCGCGGCGGACAAGGAGAAATCGAATATTGTTGCCGCCGGTAGGTCGGCGTTTAGCCCTGCGGTGGCGGCGAGCATAGCGATGTAAGCTTTGCTTTGATCCGGCGTCGGCACTCCATCGCGGGAGTAGGTGTCTTTGACAGATTCATAGGCTTTGACCGCTTGTCCCGGAGTGAGTGCCATCCACTTCCCTATCAATGCTGTAGCGTCCTCGCGCTGACTGGCCGTGTATTCCAAACCATCGATGGCTGCTTTGAGCACTTCGATGACTTCGCCGCGATTGGTTTTGATCTTGTCATCGGTGGCGGCTAGACCGGCCTGGGGAATTTGCAACAGGGTGCCCATTTGAACCAAGCGCTTGA
>DASSGE010000009.1:0-7415 GCA_035693605.1 Binatia bacterium | reverse complement strand
GGGTTGCTCGCCAACTTTATTAAGCGCGCTTTCGGTGTCGGCCCACTTGTAGCAAAACGCCGGCGGTTGGATGGTATTAGGCTTGACCCATGCCGGTCGCAGCGGTCCGGTGGTGGCGAGCGTGTAACCGTCGGGCCGTGTCACCGTCTGTTTCTTGCGCGGATCGGGCTCGTGAAAGTCGGTTTCCAACAATCGCACCAGCGGCGCGTCGAGACCGTCGAGCCACATCATGTTCTCGCCGCGGTTCTCGTGATCGTGCCAGGTCCAGCTTGGCGTGGTGACGAAATCGCCTTCGCCAATCTCGAAGGACTCGCCTTCGACGATCAGCCGCGTGCCATGACCTTTTAAAATGAATCGTATGGCGCCGGCGATATGACGGTGCGAACCGGCATTCTCGCCGGGTTTGAGCAATTGCAGGTTCAACACCAGTGTGCGCGAGGTGCCATTTTTGAGCGCCGGATTCCATAGCTGGATGACGCGCCGGAAAGAGACATCGAGTCCGACCACCTCTCCGGCTTTTTCCATCGCGGCGAACAGGTCCTTGCCTTTCCAATGACAAGCGTCGAAAGATGCCACCGGCTGGCGTGCCACGTCCCCCTGTTGATTCTGCCAGTAACCTTTGAAGTTCTTGCTTTGCAATTCTTCTTCGAATTGTTTTAGCGCTTCGGACATAAAGTCACCTCCAGCGGATTCTAATTCTATCTAGCGCGATTCACTCCGGCGTTGCAAGTTCGACTGCGTTGTATTCGGGTGGATACAACCTCGTCGCAGGGACAGATGCGGTCAAATACCGAATCAGATGGAATTCAACCCAAAAGCGGCAACTTGTCCATGGTGCGGCGATTGCTTTATGCTTATTTGACTTGAGGAGCTGAACCATGGACGGAATACGGTATGCAGTTGCCAGCGTGACTATCGTGATCGTTTCCATTGGAGTATTTCTGATCGCAAGCATTGCCAATGCGGCGTCGGCAAATCAGCGTAATTACTGGGGACCGCGCTATCAGACTCAGCCGCACTTGAATTTAGCAAGACAAAGCGCTTCGCGCTTGGGCCTCGACGCAGTACGGCGTTGGAACCTCATTACGCTTGAAGCCAATGGCGTGGATCATGCGTTGCCCATGCCCGACCAATTGGGACCGGTGCGTACGGCTCGGGCGTTCGCCATCGTCCACATAGCAATTTTCGACGCCGTGAATGCGATCGCTGGGGTTTACCGCAGTTATACCGATGTGCGACAGGTTGGCGAGCCGGCATCTATCGAAGCCGCGGTGGCGCAAGCGGCGCATGACACGTTGTCGGCGCTGTTTCCGTCACAGACGACGAACTTCGACATGCGCCTCGCCGAAGACCTGCGGAGCATGCGCGATAGCCGATCCAAGCACAACGGAATCGATCTCGGTCGGCGCGCCGCCGCGGCAATTCTCGCACTGCGAACTGATGATGGTTCACAATATCAAGAGGAACTCTACGGCACGGAATATATTCCCGCTGTGGAGGCTGACAAGTGGCGCCAGGATCCAATCAGTGCAATTCCCATTGCTTTAGGTTCGCGTTGGGGCGAGTTGGTGGCGCCGTTCGTGCTGCGCTCCGCCGATCAGTTTCCGATCCCGCCGCCGCCCGCGGCCGGAAGCCCGGAATTCATCGCCGCTTTCGAGGAAGTGAAAAATTACGGCGGCTGTGGCAGCGATCCCGTGGCGTGCTCCGTTGGCGCTGATGGTTTTGTCACGGGGACGATGCGTACGGCGGAGCAGGCTCAAATCGGTATTTTCTGGGGTTACGATGGCACGCCGGGACTCGGTACGCCGCCACGACTGTACAACCAAATCGCGCTGCAGATTGCTCAACAGAGGGGCTCAAGCGGATTGGAACTGGCGCGCCTGCTGGCGCTGATCAACGTCGCCATGGCGGATGCTGGCTTGGCCGCCTGGAAAGCCAAATATGATTACGAATTTTGCCGGCCCATTACGGCGATTCGCGGAGCGAGTGGCGCAGCAGGAGGAGATCCAACATGGACGCCGCTCGGCGCCCCGGCGAGCAACAAGATCGGACCCAATTTCACGCCGCCGTTTCCCGCTTATGCATCTGGTCATGCGACTCTCGGCGCGGCGCTGTTTCAGATCTTGCGCCGATTCTATCATACCGATCGGATTCCATTTACTTTCGAATCCGATGAGTTCAACGGTATGACAAAGGACAACACGGGCGTCGTCCGACCGCGATTATCGCGGAGCTATGCCAATTTCTCGCAGGCCGAGGAAGAAAACGGTCAGAGTCGAATCTATCTGGGCATCCACTGGGCCTTTGACAAGACCGCCGGGATTTCCCAGGGACGCCGGGTCGCGGACTACATTATGGATCAGGTTTTCACGCCGTCGCACGTTCGTGGCGGGCATTGAGACGGCGGCGGCGTCCCAGTTAGCATTCGGCCCAACCCATTGGTTATGGGATAAAGCTCTTCACATCGAACTAACAACGGTAACAAACAAAGGCGGGATGTCATCGCCCTCGCCTATATTTGTTGTAAGGTAATGTCGCTAGTCGATCACTTTGGCCGTGATCATGTTGGTGGTGCCGGCTTGATGCAAGGGAAGTCCTGCGGTGATGGCCACTAGATGACCGCGTTTAACGATGCCTGATTCGAGCGCTTTGCGTTGCAGCACCTGGACCATTTCGTCGGTGTTCTTGAAGCCGCGCGTCGATTGCGGATAAACCCCCCAGACCAGACAAAGCATCTTTACCGTTTGGGGGTCCGGGCTGACGGCGATGATCGGTTGTTTCGGCCGGTAGCGCGCGATTAAACGCGCCGTGCTGCCCGAGGTTGTCGGAATAAGAAAGGCTTCGACCTGCAGGTCGCGTGCGAGTGAGATGGCACTGACGCTGATTGCTTCCGGCACGGTCTTCGGCAGCCCGTGGAAACGTTGGCGCGGTTCGAGAATCGTCTCGGTTTCCTCGGCAACCTGAGCCATGATTTTAACAGCTTCCAAGGGGTAATCGCCGGCGGCGGTTTCCTCCGACAACATCAGCGCGTCGGTACCGTCGAGAATCGCGTTGGCGATGTCGGCGACCTCCGCCCGCGTCGGACGGGGATTCCACACCATCGAGCGCAACATCTGGGTTGCCGTGATAACCGGTTTGCCAAGATGATTAGCTTCGCGAATCATACGCTTTTGCATGGCAGGTATACGCTGCTGAGCGATCTCCAGTCCTAAATCACCGCGCGCTACCATGATGCCGTCGACGATCTGTAAAATACTGTCGAGATTGTCCAGCGCTTCGTGTTTCTCGATCTTGGCGATGAGCGGGATCTTGGCGCCCAATTTGTGCATCTCGCGTCGGGCGTAGAGGATGTCTTGGCTGTTGCGCACGAAAGAAAGCGCGACCAGGTCGACTTTGTTTTCGATGCCGAATGCCAAATCTTTTTTGTCTTCCGCGGTCAGCGCGCGAATATTGAGCGAGCTGCGCGGAAAGTGAATGCCTTTGTGCGAGCCCAAAATGCCGCCGACGATGATACGGCAGCGCACTTCCTGCTTGCTGACTTGCAACGCTTCAAGTTCGATTTCGCCGTCGCCGAGCAGGATCGGATCGCCTTTTTTGACCGCGCGAGTTAATCCCGGGAAATTCACCGATACAGCCAGTTCGCTGCCAAGCACCTTGCGGGTTGTTAGCACCAGCCGACCGCGGGTTTGCAAGCGGACGCGATCACCGGCCATGGCACCGATGCGAATCTTCGGTCCGGGTAAATCCTGGAGGATCGCGATTGGCGTGCTGAGCTTGCGTTCGAGTTTACGAATGATTCGAATGACCCGGCGGTGCGAGGCGTAGTCGCCGTGGCTAAAGTTCAGCCGCGCGACATTCATGCCGGCGCGGATCAAACCTTCGATCATTTTCTCGGATGAACTGGCAGGGCCGATGGTGCAGACAATTTTGGTGCGGCGCATTCGAATTAATCTACACGAGACGGTGGGCGAATCAATGCGCTAGGGCGCAGCGAGTATCAGTTGCCAGCGACCAGGTATCGGTTCCCAGCTATCAACATGACAAGAAAGACTCGACGAGCTGTGAACTCGGACTGACAGCCGGCAACTGCTGACTGAAATCGACAATTACACTCCCGAGCCGGTTCGCTTAAGTCTCGGATCGAGGATGTCGCGCAGCGCGTCGCCGAGCAGATTGATGCCAAGCACGGTAATAAAAATGCACAGGCCGGGAAACAGCGGCAGCCACCAGGCGGTGCTGATATAAATGCGCGCGTCGGCAAGCATGGTGCCCCACGTGGGAATGTCGGGCGGCACACCAACGCCGAGAAAGCTGAGACTGGCTTCAGCGATGATCGAAGATGCCATCGCAAAGGTGCCGATCACCAGCGATGTCTGGATGAGATTGGGCAGGATGTGGCGCAGAATGATTTTGCCGTGACCGGAACCCAACGATTGCGCCGCGATGACAAAGTCGCGGGAGCGCAGCGAGAGCGTCTGACCGCGCACGACCCGGCAGTAGGGAATCCAGCGTTGCGCGACGAGCGCAAGAATCAGATTGAAAAGTCCTTGGCCGAGGAAGGCGACGATCGTAATGCCGAGCAATAGCGGCGGAAACGCCCAGATGACTTCAACGAATTTTTGGATGACAAAATCAACTTTGCCGCCAAAATATCCCGACACAGCGCCGAGAGTTATACCAACCAATCCTGAGATGAATACGACAGCGAAAGCTATCAGCAGAGATACTCGTGAACCATGAATCACCCGGCTGAAAATGTCCCGGCCGAGATTGTCGGTGCCGAGGATATGGATCGAGCCAATGCCCTCCGGTGCTCTCATCATCGCCGTAAGCTCTTGCTTGTTGGGATCATGGGGCGCGACAAATGGCCCCAAGATGCCGACCAAGATGAAGGTGAACACGATGAGGCCGCCGGTGAACGCCTTGGCATGGAGCCGCGGCAGCAGGCGGGCCAACGCGCCGGGACTTTTTTCAGTAACGGATTCGAGGGTCAACGACTGCATAGAGTCCATCGATAATTAAATTGATGGCGACAAAAGCCGTGGTGTAGGTCAACACGAGCCCGGTGACCAGCGGATAGTCGCGGGCGTTGAGCGCGGTGATCAACAAACTGCCGCCGCCTGGCCAGGCAAAAACCGTTTCGACGATGATCGAGCCGCTGAGCAGGGTGCCGAGCTCCAAGCCGACCACAGTGATAACCGGGATCAAAGCATTGCTGCTGACATGGCGCCAAACCACTTTTTTCTCGCGCAACCCTTTAGCGCGCGCCGTGCGCACGTAATCTTCATTCATTACTTCCAAGATCGACGATCGGGTGACGCGCATAAGGATACCGAGCATGTTAACGCCGAGGGCGAGGGCGGGCAGAAACAAATGTGTGAGCGCGTCCCATACCGCTTGCCAGTTTTGTTGCATGACGCTATCGAGGATGTAAAAGCCGGTTTGCTCCGGACCGGCAATGCCATAGGTGCTGCGGCCGGAAGTGGGCAAAATGTTGAGTACGCCGGCGAGCAGCAGGATCAGCATGATCGCCAGCCAGAAGCTCGGCATGCTGATGCCGAACAGGCCGCAGGTCGTGCCGAGGTTGTCGATCCATGAGTTGGGCCGGGCGCCAGCCCATACGCCAAGGGGGATAGCCAGTAGGGTGGCGATGAAAATGGCAAAAATCGCCAGCTCGATGGTCGCTGGCAATCGGCTGCGAATCACACTGGTGACAGGTTCGGCATACTTGAACGATTTGCCGAAATCGCCGCCGGCGACCGACTGCAAAAATTTCCAGTACTGGACATAAAGTGGTTGATCGAGCCCCCAGCGCGCTTTCGCTTTGGCGACTTCGGCGGCGTTGGTCTCTTCACCGAGAAGTAACAATGTCGGATCGCCAGGCGCCGCATGGATCAGCAGGAATACCAGTAGGCTGATCAGCACCATAACCGGGACGGTGCCGGCAAGGCGGCGTAGCAGGTAGGCTAGCATGATCGTTCAAGGGTCAAAGTTTAATCGCGGAGTATGCCGCGAGCTGACCCTTAGTGCCTCTGTTAGGTCAGTAGCTCATCATTTTCTCGAGACTCGGCGCCGGGTGCAGCCCGGCAGCGGTTATTTCTTAACCGCCATTTCAATGGCGTAGATTCGCGAGTCGGGCAGCGGTTTATAGTCGACGCGGTTGTGCAATCCCCATAGCAGTTTGTGGCGCCACATGAAGCAGGCCGGAGCATCTTCGGTGATCAGGCTCATCGCTTGCGACAAATACTGGCGGCGTTTCTTCGGGTCGAACTCCTGTTGTTCCTTATCGAGCAGTTCGTCTACCTTGGGATTGGCATAGCCGATACGCGGCGTTTCCCCGCTGCGAAAGTATTGGTGCAGCGCAGCGCTGGGGTCTTGAATCGATCCGCGGCCCATATAGTAGAAGGGCACCGTGCCTTTCTGAACATTGGCCCAGAGCGTCGCCCACTCGGGCGTCGCCAGCTTGGCGCGAATACCGACGGCGTTGAGCATCGGAATCATCGCCTCGGTGAGTTGCTTGTCGAGCGTGTAGCGCCCCACCGGCGTCTGCAGTTCGGCTTCGACACCACCGGGATATCCCGCCTGCGCCAGTAACTTCTTAGCTTTCTCCGGATCGTAGTTTAATTTGGGCTTCAATGCCGGATCGTAGCCGTACTGTCCCGGCCCAAGCGGACCGTCGAGTCGACTCGCAAAGCTCTCCAAGAGAGTAGCGATGATCTGGTCGCGATTGATGGCGTGGCACACCGCCTGGCGGACTTCTTTCTTGTCGAAGGGTGGCTTTGGCTGCATCGCCAGAAACATGATCTCGACGGAATCCACCGGCGTGATTCGCAGACTCTTGTTCGTTTCCACCCGCTGACGCATATGCGGCGGGACGAACTGGCCGATCTGAATCTCGTCGTTCAACAACGCCGTAACCCGCTGTTCCGGTTCGCGCATGACTCGATAGACGACTTCATCGGGAGCGCGGGGGTTCCGTTTTGCCTCAGGATGGTTGGGGTTCTTGGCGATCACCAAACGTTGTCCGGGGATCAACTCTTTAAGCCGGTAGGGACCAGCGCCGATCATATGCTCTTTGTCGGCGACGTCGCGGCCATGTTTGTCGAACATCGCTTTGCTGGTGATGATCAAGCGATCGCAGAAAAACGACAACAACGGCGCCGTTGGTTTGTCGGTGGTAACCTTGACAGTAAACTTATCGATCGCTTCGGCGTTAACGACCGAAGGGGCGACTGATGCTTTCTGTTTGGATTGCGGGTCCTTAATGACCCGGTTGACGATCGAATGGACCACGTCGTCGGCGGTTACCGCTGAGCCATCGTTGAATTTGTAGTTCTTGTTCAATGAGAAAACCCAGGTGGTGGGATTCTCTACTTTCCACTTCTCGGCGAGACGGCCTTCGAAATCGCCTTTAG
>DASSGE010000008.1:0-2908 GCA_035693605.1 Binatia bacterium | reverse complement strand
CAAACCGGGCGATGATTTCCTCTCGCGCTTGTGTGTGGATTGGGAAAACGAAGCGAAAAAGGCAGAGGCACTGGGCGTGCGGGTAAGCATGTTACGCACCGGGATTGTCTTAGCAAAAGGTGCTGGAGCGCTGAAGAAGATGGTGCCGCCGTTCAAGATGTTCACCGGCGGGCCTTTGGGATCGGGCCAACAGTGGATGCCGTGGATTCACATCGATGACGAAGTTGGCCTGATCGAGTTTTTGCTGGATCGCTCCGATGCGCATGGGGCTTTTAACGGTACCGCGCCTAATCCAGTGACGATGACAGAATTCTCTCGGACGCTAGGCGGCGTGCTCAACCGTCCCTCGTGGATGTCGGTGCCGCCATCGCTGCTGACCTTGATGGTAGGGGAGATGGCGGACATGCTTTTGACCGGGCAACGCGCCCTGCCCGAAGCGGCGTTAAAACTCGGGTTTGAGTTTAAATATCCACATCTCGTCGACGCCTTGAAAGCGTTGCGGCTCTAGCTCGAATTCCGATGACTCAATAGTTGTATGGGAGCAAACGAAACCTTGAATCTTTGCCAACTGAAAGCTGATTTCGAAACCGTGGACGAATTTTTAGATACGAAACGAAGCCGGTTCGCCAAGGCGATTTTGACCGGTGATCCCCTTGGCGCAACGCAAATTGTTGATGAACTCCTGGTGACGCGTCAGACGCTGAGCGATATTTATGTGCACGTGATCGCGCCCTCATTGGTGGAACTCGGCAACTTATGGTGCCAGCGCGAAGCCAGCACCGGTGAAGAAAAGCTTGCGACCCAAATTGTCCTCGATCAGATGGAGCGTTTGCGGGCGCTGTTTATAGCGCCGGGACCAAGATCCCCTTATCGCGTCATGGTGGCTTGTGTCGAAGGAGAGCATCACTTCATCGGTGCCCGCATGACTGCGGATCTTTGCGCTAGCCATGGCTGGAATGTCGATTTTCTCGGTCACAACGTGCCCGATCCCTCGGTCATCGAAATGGTTCAGCGACGTCGACCGCATGTATTGGCACTATCGGTAACCATGGCCTCCGGTCTTGAACACGTGCGTTCGCTGATAAATCTTATGGCTGAAGCGGCGCCTAACGTCCGGCTGGTTGTCGGCGGTTCGGCGGTAGACGATCGCAGCGCGCTCGCGACCAGATCGAATGGGCTTTACGAAATCGCCAATGATCTCGTGTCCGGTATTGGATTGATTGGTGCGTTACTGCGCGCCGACCGGCCTAAATCGGTGCTCAAAGAATACCAGCTCGTGTTGGCGCGCCGCGTACGCAATCTGCGCACGCAACGGGGTTGGACGCAGGAGCATTTAGCCGAAGTGACCCAGGTCACACGAGCTTGCATAAACGCGGTCGAAGGCGGCAAGCAAAATGTCTCGATGGATATTCTGGTGCGCATGGCCAATGCCTTGGAGGTCGCGCCGGAGAAATTGTTGTCCGCGGAAGGGTAAGATTCCGAATAGGGGAGTGATAGTATGAAGCACCCAGGGTTAACGATGTACAGCCGTCCGGCTCCGGCAAAGAGACGCGTCGCGACCGCATTAGAGGACAAGCCGGCGCGCCCAATCGGTGCCAACGGCACTGAATCAGCGATGTTGGCCGACGGTCGACTGGCGGAGCTTCTCGGCATCGATCACAGCGCGGCGGTGGAAAGCGCTCTGCGTGCCGCTTTGCTCGATCCGGTGGCCTCTCTCACGGCCAATCCGGGTAAGCGAATCCGGGCGCAACTCGTGGCAATGACTTATCGTCTGTTTCACGATGACCGCGCAGTGTCTCTGACCGCAGCCAAGCAATGCCGCGACTGCGCGGAGGTGGTCGAATTGATCCACGCCGGATCGCTGATCATCGACGACATCGAAGACAGCAGCGCGATGCGTCGCGGCCGGCCGGCGATGCATGTGCAATATAATCTCCCTTTGGCGCTCAACGCCGGTAATTGGCTCTACTTTTGGCCCTTCGAGCTGCTCAAAGACGCGGGATTGACTGCCGACCAACTGGTTTGCGCATACGAGCGCTACAATCGCACCCTCTTGCGCGCTCACTTTGGCCAAGCCCTCGATTTGGGCGCCAAATTGGCGCAGCTACCGCAGCAATCGGTAGCGGAAGTTTGTCTCGCCGGGATGACGCTCAAAACCGGTGCATTGATGGGTTTCGCGTCGGCCTTGGGCGGCACTGTTGCCGGCGCGGCAGAACCGGTGCAATCACTGCTTGAACAATT
Source organism: Binatia bacterium (assembly GCA_035693605.1). Lineage (GTDB taxonomy): Bacteria > Desulfobacterota > Binatia > UBA9968 > UBA9968 > DP-20. The sequence goes on along the minus strand of DASSGE010000008.1, from coordinate 667 downwards.
CGGCGTCGATCTCGGCGTTGCCTTGCAAATGTTCGATGATCTGGGGAACGTCATCGGCAAATGTGATCCGCAAAAACGTTATGAAGACTTGACGTTGGCGCGGCCGTCGTGGGTCTGGGCGTGCGCGGCAAATACCAGCGATGCTTATGCGTACGAAAAATTTCTCGATGCCATAGCCAAGTTACCAGATGTTCAAGAGTTGGAACGCTGGCTCGCCGCCCACGATCTCGTGCGCATCACGCGTGCCAGTGCGCGGCAGCAATTGAGTCGCGCCTATGAACGCCTGGAGCAAGGTTTGCGATTTGCCCGCGTCGGCTGGTCCGCGCGAACGTTCAGCGAATTGCGACTGTTGGGTGAGGAGATCGCGGTGGCTTATGGATAAGCCACGCGTTGCGGTCATCGGCAGCGGATTCGGCGGACTTGCCGCTGCCATTCGGCTTCAAGCCGCCGGCTGTGCCACGGTGATTTTTGAAAAACGTGATCAGCCGGGCGGCCGTGCCTATGTATACCGAGACAACGGATTTACCTTCGATGCCGGTCCAACCGTTATTACCGCGCCCCACTGTCTCGAAGAGCTCTTCACAATTGCCGGCAAGTCGATGCGCGACTCTGTTCAACTGCTGCCGGTAAAACCATTTTACCGGTTGTTCTGGGACGATGGCTACGA
>DASSGE010000007.1:0-2074 GCA_035693605.1 Binatia bacterium | reverse complement strand
TGGGCAACGGCTATATCCAAAACGATAAAATCCCACAGTACAGGCCCATTCGGCCCGACACGCTGCTGCTCTAACGCACGGGATACCGTACGTTGGGTCCACCGATAAGGCATCGGCCAACGCGTCGCTGGTTGCTCGTCTTGAACCCGTACTGGCTCGACCTTGTCGATCTGAAAGCGGACGGAAACAGATACGCGCACTTGAATTCCGTCACGGGTCACAAGATCGACTTCCTCCTTGCGGTTCTGGATGCGCAGATCGACTACCTGGCGAATGTGCTCATCTTTGTTCGTGAAGATGACCCCCGGCCCTTCGATTCGGCTTAACTTGGTATCCGTCGCCAGAATCACAACACTGGTGCTATCAACGTCAATGACCCCTTGCCCAGAAGCGTTCTCGCGACTCCTGCCGTCCGGACCGGGCATAACGTTTCCGTCGCGCACGACCGCCATGAGCGTTGGCAGGCCCATAGCAAAGCGCAACAGCGTTTTTCTCGCTCTGGATACCTGTTCCCTGCTGTTTGGGTCGATCGGCAGTACATGGGGACCGGCTAGTAGCACGATGCCTAGAAAGAATCCGAATGCTACCAATCCGGCGACGATCGCGCCCTCAAAGCCGCGTATCGGCCCGATGAGTGATCCCCAGACTAGCGAGAATAGAATGAATCCGCCAATGACCAAGATTGGCCCGGAGAGGAAGTGCCTAAGCCGTTGCATTCAGCGGCCTCTTGCGTCGTGCCTGCTCTGGTCGCCGTCTCTTCGACTTTGCTCAGGGCAAGCCTCCACGACCCATCCCGCGCCGGGAGCGGTGCGTGGAACCCTGACTTTACCCAGATCTTTTGTTCTACCCGTTTTCTGGGCATTTCGTAAGGGCAGAGCCCGGTTTTGCCGTCGCATTGCCGCGAAGACAGCCGCCCGCTAGAGCGTGTTATGCACTCTAATTAATAAACGCAATTTTCGGCGGATTTCCACCGCCATCACCTTGCTTCAGACGCGTCCGAAGCCCAACAATGGGCTGTTTTCCTTGGAAAATATAGGCCCAACCGGAGGTTCATAACACGCTCTCGTGAAAAGCTTCGGAAAAGCCCACGACACCTTAGCAGAACAAAAGTTCCGGGTAAAGATCAGGCGTGGAACCGGCAAAAACGCAGATGATGACCGCGTTTAATGTACCACAGCATAATCGGCACAGAGGGGGAAATCAAAACCCGATTCCTTTTTGGGAATCGGGTTGGAGACAAAAAGGCGATCTGGATTATACTGTGCTGGGGATGTCTCTGCGCGCGATCGCCTCACCACTCAGCGGCGAGCACGTCGAGGTGCTTGAGGAACTCAATCAGCTCGAGGCGGGTCATGACGCCGACGGAATCCCGAAGCAGGCGCTCGCGCATGCGGCGCAGCGCGGTGACAGGAAGGATGCCCTGCTCCTGCCACGGCAGCCAACCGGTCAAAGATTGGCTGGTGAGGTAGGAGTGCCAGGCGCCGTAATACAGACGCATCGTCCAGTCAAGCTCGACGGGCATCGACAGCCAGGCGGCGATGGTTTGGATCGGAAGGCGCCGCCGGGTATCGCGGAAGATGAAGTCCACGAAGGCCAGCCGGTCGGCGATGGCCAGGTTACGCGGCCCCAGAATCGCGCCGCCGATTTGCTCGGATACCGACGTCGCCAGGAGCTTGCCGAGGAGCGGACGCGCATCCTCGACATCGACGTGGAACGCCGGCTCAAGCAGCCGAGGGCTGTTGCTCGTCATCAGCCAACCCATGACGCTCTGACGCCGAAGGCTTTCGGTATCTTGAAACGTGACCACGTTTGGAGTAGGCACGGTTGAGGTTTGCATGCTGTTAGAATTGTACCAGTGAAGACACATGAGGCATATGGCCCGAAAGTTCTATTTTGTGTCCATTTGCAAGAATTTCCTATGGATTCTCATTGGTTGAAGTTTAGACTAACTTTGCCCGTACCTTAAAAATCTAGCCGTGTCGTGTTGGTGTGCCTAGCGCAGCGTGCGCGCTCGTTTTGCCGAGGCTTTATAGACCACCGGGTAGCGTGGCGCCGGAGTCACGTGAGCGCCCGG
>DASSGE010000006.1:0-2145 GCA_035693605.1 Binatia bacterium | reverse complement strand
TGATAGTCGTGACCCACAGCCCGCTAGAATCCAAACGATTCGGCGGGCTGTTGTCGTTTCATGTCTAGTCCGCGGCCTAAGCAATCCGGCATGTACCGTGTAATCTGTGATCGGCGGAAGTTGGTCTTTAGGCATAGCCCGGTGAATGAGCCACCTGTGGGGTGGCAACCAAAAATAAATCTACTGGAGTCGATAATCGCGTGAACCCGAGAAGCGATTTTTCAGATCTTGAATCCGAGTCGATCGAAATCTTCCGTGAAGTGGCGGCGACGGCGGAGCGTCCGGTGATGCTCTATTCCATTGGCAAGGACTCGTCGGTGATGCTGCGCCTGGCGCAGAAAGCTTTTTATCCCGGGCCGATCCCCTTTCCATTGCTGCATATCGATACCGGGTGGAAATTTCGCGAGATGATCGCCTTTCGCGATCGGGTCGCCGCGGAGATCGGCTGCGAACTGCTCCGCTATACCAACCCGCGCGGTATTGCCGAGGGAATTGGCCCGTTCTCCCATGGATCGTCCTATCACACCGATGTCATGAAAACCGAAGCCCTCAAGCAAGCGCTCGATATTTACGGCTTCGATGTCGCTTTTGGCGGAGCCCGACGCGACGAGGAAAAGTCGCGTGCCAAAGAGAGAATATTTTCCTTTCGCGCTCCCGGGCATCGCTGGGACCCTAAGGCCCAGCGGCCGGAACTTTGGAATTTGTACAACACGCGAATAAACCCCGGCGAATCAATCCGAGTCTTTCCGCTGTCCAACTGGACTGAAGCGGATATTTGGGGCTACATTGAGCGGGAGCAGATCCCCATTGTGCCGCTCTACTTTGCCGCCGCGCGGCCGGTCGTCAAACGCTACGGCCAATGGATCATGGTCGATGACGACCGCATGCCGCTCGAGCCTGGGGAACCGGTCGAAATGCGTATGGTTCGTTTTCGCACGCTAGGGTGCTATCCGCTAACCGCGGCGGTCGAAAGTAGCGCCGCTACCCTCGCGGAGATAGTCGCCGAAACGCTCGGCGCAACCACCTCGGAGCGCCAGGGACGGGTCATTGATCACGACGGTGCCGGTTCCATGGAGCGGAAGAAGCAGGAAGGGTATTTCTGATGGATACCCTACGCTTTATTACTTGCGGCAGCGTCGACGATGGCAAATCGACGTTGATCGGCCGGTTACTCTTTGAGACCAAATTAATTTTCGAAGATCAGCTCGAAGCGCTCAAAGCCGATTCGAAAAAATTCGGCACGCAAGGCGAGCGCTTGGATCTGGCGCTGTTGGTGGACGGTTTGCAGGCCGAACGGGAACAAGGCATTACGATCGATGTCGCGTACCGTTTCTTCGCCACCTCCAAGCGGCGCTTCATTGTCGCCGATACTCCCGGTCATGAGCAATACACCCGTAACATGGCGACCGGTGCGTCCACCGCCCAGGCGGCTGTGCTGCTCGTCGATGCGCGCAAAGGTGTGCTCACACAAACCAAGCGGCATAGCCGAATTACGGCGATGTTCGGGGTTCGACATATCGCCCTGGCGATCAATAAAATGGATCTGGTGGATTGGTCGCAAGCGCGATTCGAAGAAATTGCCGCCAATTATCAGCAGTTTGCCGAAAATTTAAACTTCGCCAGCGTCACGGCGATCCCTTTATCGGCTCTTGAAGGACAGAACATTATCGACCCGGCTGCGGCGACGATGCCCTGGTACCGTGGCCCAACTTTGCTGCACTGGTTGGAAAAAATTCCCTGTGGTGAGCGCGTGAGTGGAAACGGATTCACCATGCCCGTGCAGTGGGTCAATCGGCCCAACTTAGATTTCCGCGGTTTCTCCGGGCGCATCGGCAGTGGTTCGATCCGGCCCGGTGATCGGGTACGCATCAGTCCGTCGGGTGTGGTTAGCCGCGCCAAAGAAATTACAGTTTGGGGCGGACCGCTGGAAGAGGCTCTCGCCGGCGATTCGGTGACGTTAGTAATGGAGGACGAGGTCGATGCCAGCCGTGGCGATGTCATCGCCTCAGCCGATCAGCCCGTCGAAGTCGCGGATCAGTTTGAAGCCGAGATTTTGTGGATGAGCGAGCATCCCATGCTCCCAGGCCGAACCTACGCGGCGCAGATCCACAGCAAGTCCGCTAACGTAAGCGTGACGCATATTAA
>DASSGE010000005.1:0-2250 GCA_035693605.1 Binatia bacterium | reverse complement strand
CAACGCCGTCAATGCGCCGCACCGTACTGTTCGCGTGAACGGTTACGTGCCGAGCAGTTTACGCGCCACGGCCGCGGCTGGCTCACGGATATTCTTGATCTTTTCCTCCGATTGGTTTTCGTACTTGCCAAATTGCTCAGGCGGGAGGAAATCTTTGGCAGCGATGACGCCGTAATCGCGCAGCCATTTGGTTTCGATCTCCAAGCGGCGGCTGCCCACGCCCATGCCGCGGGCGAACACTTCCTGCCCGTCGCGGCTGAGCAACCAGTTAACAAATACTTTGGTGGCATTGGGATGCGGCAAATTTTTGAGTACGGTCAGATGGCCGTAGCCGCCGCTGACGTAGAGCCCTTCCTTGGGTACCGGCAAGGGCACCACCGGGAGATTGGCTTTGATAAAGGGTTGGAACTCCGAGTAGCCTATGCCGGAGGTCACGGCGATCTTGCCGCGTGCCAGATTCTCCGCTAACAGCCGCAAATCCCGCGTAATGAATAGCTTCTGCGCCACCAGTTTGCGGAGATACTCTTCGCCTTTGATGTAATGCATATACGACCACATCGACGAACCTGAACCGGGCGTGCGCGGGTCGCTGATGCCGATTTTGCCGACGAGCTTGGGGTGAAGCAGATCGTCGAACGATTTGAACTCGCTGGGCTTGTACTGATTGCCATCGCTCCACAAACTGACCGTTTGGTAGGCGGCGAAGTTGTAGACATAGCGTTTGGCGTTATCGATATAGATATGACCGCCCCACCAATTTTTGGGATCGCGCACTTCGGGCAAAATCAAATAACCGTCGATGGGGTCGAGAATGTTCTCCGGCAGGATTGCCGTGATCACAGACTCCGTGCCGCCGATATGGAGATCGAAATACTGCACGCCGGCCTTGGCCTCGCTGACGATGCGCTGCACCACCGCGCCGCCGCGCGCCGGCACGAACTCGGTGGCGATGCCGTAGCGGCGCGAGAAGGCGATCTCCATAAGCTTGCGCAGCTCCGGCGTCGGCGGGATCGACGCGACCACCTTGCCTTCCTTTTTGGCGGCTTCAACGATCTTATCCCACTCCCCGCCCTTGGATTGGGCCAACGATAAACTAGCGCTCAAAAAAGCGGCTGCAAACGTCGAAGCTACGGTTAGGCTTTTTACCAGAACAAAAACTCCGCTGGGACCCATACTTAAAATCTCCCCGCTACTTGAACAACTTTTCCGCCAGAATCATCGCCGGTTTGCGATACTTGAAGACGACCTCTTCGGAGCCATTTTCCAACTCGTCGAATTTTTCCGGCGTAAGAACTTCCTTTGCCGACGGATGACCGAACTCCCTGGTCCACTTGGTGTCGACGTCAAAGCGCCGTGTCGGCTGTCCCAACGCCTTGGTGAGCGCGCTCTGACCTTCTCTGGACAGCAGCCAGTTGACGAATACCTTGGCGGCATTGGGATGAGCTTGATTTTTCAACACCGCCAGATTGCCGCTACCCGTGCCGGCGTAATAGCCCTCTTTGATGTTCGAAATCGATTTGACCGGCAACCCGGCTTTGATGAACGGCAGATAGGTATAATACGAGATGCCGATGGAGACCGCGGACTTGCCGCGCGCCACCGCCTCGCCGAGCTGGCGCAGGTTGCGTCCGACCATCATCTCTTGCGCCGCGAGCCTGGCGAGAAACTGTTCGCCTTTGATCTTCAGCAGGAAAGCCCAATTCGATTCTCCCGAGCCCGGCGAACGCGGGTCGAGGATCACGATCTTCCCCTTCCACTTCGGCTCTAACAAACTGTCCCACGAGTTGATTTCCTCGGACTTGACCAGCGTCGAGTTGTACCAGATGGTCTCGGTCATGTAGGCGGTAAAGCTGTAAACGTAACGCTTGGCGTTATCGGCCCAGATATGACCGCCCCACCAATGCTTCGGGTCCCTGACTTCGGGAAGGATCATCGACGGCATCACCGGATCCAAGAAATTCGGCCCGAGCAGACCGGTGATGATCGAAGTCGTGCCGCCAATATGCAAATCTATGGAGCGCACGCCGGCATTTTGCTCTTCGGCGATTTTATTAATATTACTCGCGCCGCGCGCGACGCTGAGCTCAAGCTCGATGCCGGGATAAGCTTTTTGAAAACCGCTTTCGAATTCCTTGCGCAGCTCCGCGCTGGTGGGAATCGAAACAACGACCCTCCCTTCCTTCTTGGCGGCTTCAACGACCTTTTCCCACTCAGGGTTTTTCGATTGTGCGAATCCTGGTGCGGCAAGCA
>DASSGE010000004.1:0-9687 GCA_035693605.1 Binatia bacterium | reverse complement strand
TTGTTAGTTTACCAAGCAGCCTGGGCGCATGACTGTGGCAATGCGGATGCCAAACAGAAATCGTCGATGGCGAAATTCTACGCCACCGAAGCGGCGCAGCGCGTCGTCGATCAAGCGTTGCAGATTCACGGCGGCGTCGGTCTGGTCGCCGGCAGCGTCATGGAGCGGCTCTACCGTGACGTGCGCGCGCTCAGGATTTACGAGGGCACGTCGGAAATTCAAAAGATTGTGATTGCGCGGGAATTGTTGAAAAAGGCGTGAGGCTTGAGGCATGACGAGAGCCATTTCTCGTTGTTACGTTTCTTACTCACGCCTTTCGCCATACCCCATGCCTATTCTCAGGGAGGTTCGATGGACTTTGATTTATCGGAAGAATTGATCGCAGTGCGTGACCTGGCGCGCGAGTTTGCCGAAAAAGAAATCGCGCCGACAGCGGCGAAGGACGATAAAGAGAAAACCTTTCGCAATGATCTTGTCCGCAAGATGGGCGAGCTCGGTTTCTATGGGACGATGATCCCGGAAGCTTATGGCGGCAACGACATGGGATTTCTCGCTATGGTGTTGATCACCGAAGAGATCGCCAAAGCGCACAGCGCCATGCGCGTGGCGATCAACATGCAGATCGGCCCGGCGCTGACGCTCTTGCAATTTGGCACGGAGGAGCAAAAGCAGCGATTCATTCCCGGACTGGTTTCCGGCGAAACGATCGGTTGCTTTGCGATCACCGAGTCCGACGCCGGCTCCGATGTGGCGGCGATGCGCACGACGGCAACGCGGGACGGCGACCGGTATTTACTGAATGGCGCGAAACTTTGGATATCCAACGGGCCGGTGACCAACGGCGGGTTAGTCTATGCATACACGGACCGGTCGCAAAAGCATCGCGGCATGAGCGCCTTCTTCGCCGAATTGAATCAGCCCGGCTTGACCCGTCGCACTTTAGAAACCATGGGCGCTCATTGCTCGCCCCTGGGCGAACTCACGTTCGACAATTTTCCGATTCCCGCGGCCAACCTGCTGGGCAGGGAGGGCGGCGGTTTCGCTATCTGCATGTGGCAGTTGAATCAAACCCGACTGAACTGTGCCGCCGGCGCATTGGGGGTTGCGCGAGCTGCCAAAGAAGCGGCCCTGAGTTACTGCAATCAGCGCTCTCAGTTTGGTCAGAAGATCGGCGAGTTTCAGATGAATCAAGATTTGCTGGCGCAGATGATCGCCCACGAAGAGGCGGCACGTTTGCTGGTTTACCGCGCCGCTTGGCTGGCCGATCAAAAGCGTCCCAATAACTTGGAAGCATCCATCGGCAAGTACGCCGCCGCGGAAGCCGCCAACTATGCCGCCGACGCGGCGATGAAGATCCTCGGCGCCTACGGCTATTCCACCGAGTTCCCGGTCGAGCGCTATTACCGCGACGCCAAGTCGTATCAGATCGTCGAAGGCTCGTCGAACGTGCAAAAGATGATCATCGCCCAGGACGCGCTGGGGTATCGCAAGGCGAATCGAGGATAACCGCGAATGATCCTGATTTAAGGATTGAATGGTTGCCGTGGCACGAAATAGCGGACGCCGGGTGTTTCGCCGGCGATCGCTTTCATGTCGACGCCAAGAAGTTCCTTAATGCTCTTTTCATCCATCACCTCGGCGACCGGGCCGAAGCCGCGCAGGATGCCGCTGCTGAGCAGCAGCGCTTTGTCGGCGAAAAGCGACGCCAGATTCACGTCATGGAGGACGGTGATGACGGTGATTCTTTCTTCAACGCACAGCCGTTTCAATGCCGAGAGAATTTGCAATTGGAATTGGAGGTCGAGGTGGAGCGTCGGCTCATCGAGGAGTAAGACCCGCGCCGATTGCGCCAAGGCGCGGGCAATCAAGATTTTCTGCTTCTCGCCGCCGCTCAGCGAATTGAACTGACGGTTGCTAAGATCTTTCGCCGCGGTTCGATCGAGCGCGCTGTCTATGGCAAGTCTGTCTGCGGTAGTTACTTGGCCACGCGTGCCGTGGGGATAGCGGCCGAGTGCGACCAGTTCGCGCACGGTCAGGGGAAAACTCAGCGCCGGCTGCTGCGACACATAGGCGATGGTTCTCGCGCGTGCTTTGGGTTGATACGTCGCAAGTGTTTGGCCGAGCAATGTAACCTCGCCGGAGCTCGGCGGCAGCAGGCCGAGCATGATTTTCAGCAGTGTGGTTTTGCCCGAGCCATTGGGGCCGATGAGAGCGATGAGCTCGCCTGTGGCGACGGTAAAGGAAATGTCCTTCAGCAATAGGCCGCCGTTGTAGCCGAATGAGATGCCGTGAACTTCGAGTGCGCTCTTGGCTTCCATTGAGTTAACCCAACTCGCCGGTTTCATTTCGAATAAGGTAGAGAAAGATCGGTACTCCGACCAACGAAGTCACGATGCCGACAGGAAGTTCTCCGGGAGCCATGACGGTGCGCGCCGCCGCATCGCAGAGCACGAGAAACATTCCGCCGGAAAAAAAAGTTAATGGAAACAACGTTCGGTGGTCGGCGCCAAAGATTAGACGGATCATATGCGGCACGATCAAACCGACGAAACCGATCAAACCGGCGACGGACACCGAAATCGAGGTCAGCAGGGCGGCGAGAATCGCGAAGATGAGTTGAATGCGCCCGGTGCGCACACCGCTGGCTTGTGCGCTCTCCTCGCCGAGCAATAGCACGTTCAACTCAGGCGCGAAGTAACAGGCAATGAGCGCTGCCAGCGGTATGCACGCGAGTGAAACCCAGGTGGTATCCCAACTGGAACTGGAAAAGCCGCCGAGAAAGAAAAAGATCAGCGCTTTTAACTCTTCACCGGCCATCAACATGAAGATGGCGACCAGGGACGAGAGGAATAATCCGACACCCAAACCGGAGAGCAAAAGGCGAAAAACAGAGAATCCGCCATGGCGATGGCCAAAATAGAAGACCAAAGCGAGGGCACCCAACGATCCGGCGAAAGCGAAGACACTGACGGCGGCAAAACTGATAAGCGGCGAGGCGAGCTTGAACACGATGGCCGCCGCGGCGCCCAATGACGCGCCGGACGAGACGCCGAGCAGATAACTGTCGGCGATAGGATTTCGGAACAGACCTTGGAAAATCGCGCCGGCGAGGGCTAGTCCGCCGCCAATCAAAAAGGCCGAGAGGACACGCGGGAGACGCAGGTTGAATAAGATGTCTTTGTCCGTCGCCGACAATTGCAGAAGCGAGATCGGCACTGGACCGATGCTCAAGCCGATCAGGATCACGATCAAGACCGACACCGGGATGAGCCGGTAAGCGAAGCGGTTCACTTGCGCTCCCATTGCGCAGGGTGCCCGGTTGCGGGGTTGGAAAATAAGCAATGGTGCAGCTTTGCCAGACCATCGATAAACATGATGCTGCGGCGAATGTCAGGCTCGTCGATGAAACAAAAGCGACCCTCGCGCACGCCGCGAATCGATGACCAGCCGGGCCGCCGGGGAAGGGTCTTCACAAACGGCGCCTGCTCGGCGAGAAAGATCAGCACCTCCGGATTTCTCTGGATCAGCGATTCCAGACCGATCTGCCCCGAATCGAATGATAGGTCGCCGAAAACATTGACGCCCCCGGCGGCCCTGACCAGCCAGTCGGTGAAGGATGCCCCGCCGACGGTGATCAGCGGCTCCGTCCACATTTGCAGATACACACGCCTTTTCGGCTCGTTCTTGGCTTTGCTGGCTATCTTGTGAAAACGCTGGCGCATGTCATCGACGAAGTATCGAGCTTTCTGCTTTTGCCCGAGCAACTCGCCCAGAAGCAGAAAGTCTTTAACCAGCCCAGCCATGTCGCGCGGCCACAGGCTGATCACAGCAAAGCCCAGATTCTTTAATGGCACGGCGAAGCGCTGCTGGGTCGGCCCATTGGTGAGGATAAGATCAGGTTGGAGCTCGACGATCTTCTCCAAATTTGCATCGAAGCCGCCGCCGATGATTTCAACTTGCTTGCGTTCCATGCGCCGGCGCAGCTCGAGGGGGAACTCGTCGTAACGAGTTCCGCCTTTCAAGCGCTGGCAATCCAGCAAGCAAACCATTTCCGAATTCGTCGGTACCAGTGAGACGACTTTTCGTATGTCGGTTCTAATTCTCACGGTGAAACCTAAGTCGTCCGTGACTACACGCTCCTCGGCTCGCGCCATCGCCATCAAACTTGGTGCTAGTAGCAACGCGGCCGTTAGAAGTATCCTGGCGAGCTTACGTTGCCATATGCGAGTTTCAACCATGACCATCAATGAATGACGCCTCTCTAATAGCGGTACGAGACGCCGGCGATGGCATTGATTCCCGGCGCCGGGACAAGGGACGGCTGGGTCGCGCCAAGCACACCGAAGGTCGAGTATTTGCGATCGGTTAAATTGTTAACGGCGACTTGGGCGGTCCAGTTTTTCCAGGTGTAAGCGATCCGAGTATTCAGAAAGAAGTAGTCGACGAGCCGTTTGGCGTTATTGGGCTCGTCATTGAGCATGAATTGCCGGCCGACGTAATTGCCGATCAACGACAGGGTCAAGCCGTCGATCGGGTGCCAGTTGACACCGGCAGTAGCCCGATGCCGCGGCACGAGCGGCAGCTCGTCGCCTTTCCTGGCCAGACCGGAGAATAGCAGGACGTCGGTTTCGAAGGTTGCCTTGGTGTACGTATAGTTGAAGAAGCCGTCGAGCGCCTTTCCCCAGCGGCTTTTCGCGCTGAGTTCGACGCCCTGGCGCAGGGTGCGTTTGATATTATTGTTCAACCCGGTAAAGAAGATTGGGTCTGTGACGGTGAAGAAGATCTCGTCTTTCACGGGAGTGTAAAAGTAGACGACCGATCCTTCGAACCAGTTAACGGGTTGCGCCTTGGCACCGACTTCAAAGGTCTGACTGGTCATGGGTTGCAAATTCGGATTCGAGCCAAACGGTCCTTGGGCGAAGATCTCGCTGACCGTCGGGATACGCACGCCTTGAGAGTAGTTGAAGGACAGGCTCAATTCTTGGAAGGGCGTGTAAACCACGCCAGCTTTGGGACTCCACCGGCTGAAGTGTTTGATGCCGCTTTGAGACGCCACGACGTTATCAGTGAAATCGAAGCGATCCCAATCGTAGCGGACGGCGGCATTAATGGCGAGTTGGTTAAACAGCGTCAGCGTGTCGGTCAGATAAACTCCCGCTACATCCTCGGCCGTCGACTGCTTGTTGAGGAACGAACCGAAAAAGTCGCCGCTGTTTTTGATACTGTAATTATTGCGACTGTATTCGCCACCGATGGAAATGAGATTGCTCTGCTCGAGCGGTGCGCTGGCGTGAGAAAGTTGCGCCGTGGTGCCACCCGAGCGAGTTTTGGTCAACAGCTTTGAATTACAGCCGGCGCAAAGGCCGTCACCGCGGTCGAAATTGACGAAAGTGTCGAGATCGTTGCTGCGAAAAAAGCCGTTAAGCGCGAGGGAAAACCCTGCCGGCAATTTTTGCCGTAAGTTGCCAGCGAGGAAATGTAAATTACCATCGTAGAAATCTCCCGGACTCTCGTTGTCATTGCGATCGATGCGCAGGCGGCTCGCTTGCAGGCTGCCTGCTTGTTTTAGGTGATCGGTCACCCGAGTGTATGCGATCGTAGCATCTGTGGAATCATTGGGTTTGAAGCCAAGCTTGCTCAAAATTCGGGTGGCTCTTTCGCCGCTGGCCTCGCGAAAGCCTTGGATGAGTTCCCGAGTGACGCCGAAATAGTAGTCGAGATTGGCGAAAGGCAGCGGCCCGTCGGTCCTAAAAGTGTATTGTTGCCGGCCGAAGCTGCCGCCGCCCATGTCAACGCCAAAATGCGGCTGGTCCTTGCGGCCGCGTTTGGTCGTTATATTGATGACCCCGCCGAGAGCATTGCGGCCGAAGACGGTTGCCGTACCGGGCATGATCTCGATCCGCTCGACATCTTCGAGAGGGATCAAATCGAAATTGATTGTGTTGAAATCGGGTTCGTTGATTCTCACGCCGTCGACGAACACGCTGGTGGCGGTGACCGGCTGGGCGTTGAAGCCGCGCAGATCGATGGTTTGCTGGGAGGCGTTGCCGATGGAATCGTACATCACGATGCCGGTCTGATACTGCAACACTTCTTGAACGGTAGTGGCGCCGAGTTTCTCAATCTCCTCGGCGGTGACCGTGATGACTTTACCGGGAATTTGACTGGCGGGTTGTTCGATATCGCGCAGCCGCGTTGACGTGACGACTACCGGCGGCAGCGTGTCTTGGCTCTGGCCTAAAGCCGGTGCCGCCAGCAAAAATAGCAAGGTTAAACCACGGACTTTCATGAAACCCTCCTTCTCCCGCGAAAGGGGAACGTTGTGGCGGAGCGGACAGGTCTCCTGGCTCGAGCATCGAATCTAATCGCTGCGTCTTCCCGTCCTTCGACTTAGCTCCGGACAGTGACATGGGTGCAGCTTTCGTAGCTCTTACAGTTGCGGGGCAGCAGAGGCATTCTGCGAAAGTTCGAACGATAAAGGATGAGGGATGAAATTCATCCTTCCGCCTTTTGCCTTCCTTGCGAAGTCACCTCTTTCCCTTATTTCGCTCTGCGGTAGATTAAACTAACTTCAATGGCCTCCTTCGGTTTGCTCATGGCTTGGCATTCGAGAGTTGGAACTCGATCGGTATCTTCACCCAGGTTTCGATGGGCTTGCCACCGACGCGCGCAGGGACAAAGCGCCAATTCTTGATCGCATCGGTTGCGGCTCGGTCGAGCAGGTCGTGCCCGGAACTGGTATTGACCTCGATGGCCTTGGTCTTACCTTGTTCATCAACGAGCACGCGCAATAGCACTCGGCCTTCTTTGCCTTCACGCCTGGCGCTATCGGGGTAATGGGGTTGAGGAGTTTCGCGATAGCGGGCTTGCGTTAGCGCCGCCGAAGATTGCCCGTTGCCGTGACTCGCACCGTTACCCGAGCCCTTGCCAGTTCCGCCGCCAATACTTTCTGTGCCAAAACTAGCTGCGCCAGTTGCGTGTCCGCTCGCTAAGCTTGCGCCCGTTACCGTGGGGATGCCATCCGTCGCGACTTCTGTGATCGCTGTTGTGCCTTTGTCAGCGACAGCGGCCGGTTTCTCGACGGGATTGTTTTGTCGCGCCATGCCAGTGAGGCGCGGCAACGAATCGCCGGGGAGCGGCTCGTTTGACGGCGTCTTGGGTTTTGACGCGACTCGATTGGCCGTGGTGGTTCCGCTGCCGTCCGAAGCGCCGCTTTGGTCGGGTGCGTATTCAAGCGCTAGGATCGTTACCGTTATAATAGGATTGGTTGCGCGCCCAATGAGCGTAATCGGAACCAGGAACGCTGTCGCGTGGACCGCAAACGATAGCAATAAAAATAGTGCCAGCTTCATCCGAGCTCACTACTGGCCTCCGGAAATCTGATGGGAAAGATTGTGAAACCTTTCTCTCTTCTCCGGAGAGGCCGGTGGAATCGCTCTAGGTAGGTCTCCTGGCTTAGGCTTGATTCTACTCGCCGCGCCTTCCCGTTCGATTGAACAGTGGCTAATTGCGGCTTTCGTCGCCGTCACAGTGGCGGGACCGCGCCGGATTTACACCGGTCTTCCCTTTGAACCTAGGGGCTATGAATAACGTAGCGGAAACTATAACGCCGAAAATAGGCTGTCAAGTGATTTGAGACCGTTAGAGTACCAGCCAGAAAACTACCGGGATCGTCAGAATCGAGAGCAATGTGCTGATGACCACGATCGATGCGGCAAGCGCGGGATCTTGCCGATATTTCTCGGTTAAGACGAAATTAATCACCGCCGCGGGTAGCGCGCCATAGAGCAACAACACTTGACGGTTGACTCCGGTGGCGCCGGTGGCCACGACTGCCATGTTGGCGGCGGCGAAGCCGCCAACGATGCGTATGAGGGCGCCGCCCAGCGCATGGCCCCATCGG
This sequence comes from Binatia bacterium, assembly GCA_035693605.1. Taxonomy (GTDB): domain Bacteria; phylum Desulfobacterota; class Binatia; order UBA9968; family UBA9968; genus DP-20. The sequence goes on along the minus strand of DASSGE010000004.1, from coordinate 1,784 downwards.
AGAGAATCGACCTCGTGTAAGCGGTAGCCCAAGCTGATGAGCATGATCGGAATCGTCGCTTGGCCCAACATGGCGACCGGCTGGAGCAGGATTTCCGGAATTTTCACTTGGGCGAGATTGATCAGCAGGCCGGCAACCGCGGCGTAGATCAGCGGCAAGCGGAAACTTTCGCGCCAATTACCGCGGCCGTTGAGAATGTAAATGCCGAGCGAATATTGCAGAAACGTGATGATCACGAACATCAACGTGGCTCGCTGCATGCCGGCTTGACCAAACGCGAAAAACGCCAGTGGAATGCCCATGTTGCCAGCGTTCATGAATAGCGTGGGTAAGGCAAAGCCACGTGAGGTAAAACCGAACACGGCAAAGTAGCCGCGAATCAGCAGACCGACGCCGGCGAAAATCACAGCGATACCGGCGAACAGGATCAGAATATCGCCGGCGAACAGCGGTTTACTCGCGAGCGAGCTGAAAACCAGCGAAGGTGTGCCGAGATAGACGATGACTTCGGTTACCGAAGCCAAACTAATCTTTTTCCAGTGGGCAAAAATAAATCCGGTGGCGATCAGCATGAAAACCGGGATGACCGGTGACAAGGGTTTGAAGATTTCCATAGTCATGTCAGTGGCGCGCTGTTTCTAGAGAACCGCCAAAAGCACCAGCGCCAGTGCTTCGCCAAGATCGGTGACGGCGCCAAGATTAGCGAGTGTAAGAACGGCGTGACGGCGATGGAGCAAAGCGCGGCTCAGCAACGCCAAGAGCGAAAGGGCGAGACCGATCCACAATGCTTCACGGCCAAGCAGGTAAGTCGCCAGTATCAGCGTGAATAGCGTAGTGGCGCCCAAATGCCATAATTTGGTGTGCTCGGCGATCAATCGCATGGTCTCGTCACAGCGATCATGGTAGCCGTAGAGCAATACCACCAAGGCCCAACGTGCCAGCGCCAGCGCGACAAAAATATTCACCGCGACTTTATCGTCCATGATGTTGACCGCGTGGATTTTTAGCAGAGTAACGATCACAATTGCGGCCAAACCGAAGATCTCGCCGCCGTGATCGCCTGCTGCTGCGGCCGGTTGGTGCATGGAATCGAAAGTAAATTTAGTTCCCGCCAGCGGTACGGATCCGGTGACAATGATCAACAAGGCAATCAACATCACGCTGAGAATTTCCGAATCGACGTATAACGCGAGAGCGTAGTTGGTCGCCGCCAGGACCATGCCGACGGCCAATCCAACAAACGGAAACCACAAGGGCGCGTTGGAAAACCCCGCAGCGTCGCTCATGGGGACGTGCCAACGCCCGAAAATCGTTAAATATTTGAACGCTGTGACGAGGCCTTGCACGGACTCAGTTGTCGCTTAGAGGCTGAGTAGAGTCAACCCGCCGACCGGGCGAAAACCAGTCCATTCATGGCAAGTTTTATAATCACGGACAAAACGAAAAATATTCTTTTAAATTCAATAGTTTACAGCTTCGAATGCGCTTTACTTTTCGGCGCCGTTCCGGTACTATTCTGTTAACTGAAATTCTGCCTAACTCCAGAATTTTTCTCACTAAATTAAAGTTTAACGATGGGTGAAAATGGCTGACGTAAAAAATCCACCAGATGCGGAATATGGCGCCGACAACATAAAGATTTTGGAGGGCCTCGAAGCGGTACGTAAGCGTCCGGGTATGTATATCGGCGATACCAGCGAGCGCGGCTTGCATCATCTGGTCTATGAGGTTGTCGACAACTCCATTGACGAAGCGCTCGCCGGCTATTGCAACTCGATTCAAGT
>DASSGE010000003.1:0-2122 GCA_035693605.1 Binatia bacterium | reverse complement strand
CGGCGGCGGCATTGCCGGATTTCACCGTAGTGACCAAAGCCGGCATGCTGCCGGTGAAAAGAATTTTTACGTCCTTGTCCGGCACCAAGCCGAAACGGCGCAAGACAATACGTGTCGCATAGTCGGTGGAGGCGGCGGCCTGGGTAGCTGCGACGGTCCTGCCTTTGAGATCGTGAACCGTCTTGATCGCCGGATCACCGTAGAGGTGGAAGACGAAGCGATTGATGTTGCCGGCGACGTAGATAGTATCGGCCCCTTCGAGCGCGACATCGATGCATTGATTGCCGACCATGCCGATATCCTCGCTGCCGGCGACGATGGCCTGCACCGCAGTGGTGGCGGCGAGATAGTTCAAGCTGTGCTGCAAGCCATGTTTGGCGAACAGGCCGAGTTCTTGCCCCAACCAAAGCGGCGCCATGGAACCGCCGAGGGCGTTATAGACGATGCGGATGCTCTGGGCTTCAGCGGCGAATGGTTTCGAAACGCGCACCTGGCCAGCGAGCAGGGCGACGAATACAACTGTGACGAGCTTTAGCGTTAATTTCATGATCCCTCCCAAGCGCACCATCGAGCGGAGAGTAGGAGAGCCGGCCCGCTGGTGTCAAGGGAACTGGCCGCAGCGGGATCGTTCAAGACGTTCAAAAAAACACTGCGGCGCAGTCAATTGTCCTTGCGCGCGCCACGCACGGCGGAAGAAAAGACCGCGAGTACGGTAAAACAACTCAAGGCATAAATTGTCGTCGAAAAGCCGCTCATAAAAATTTCCGGCGCGGCGCGCCAGCCTTCGGGCGAATTGACTTGGCCGCCGGTCAAGCCGGCGGCGGTGAGCAGATAGCCGAATAGTGTCGCCGATAGGGCGACGCCGATGGCCCCGCCGGTACGCGCCGTGGTCGCGATCATGCCGGCAGCGGCACCGATTCGTTCCTGACTGACGGCGCCGAGAATCGAACTTTGGTTCGGCGCATTGAAAAGCGCCCAGCCGATGCCCCAAATCACCAGCGGCAACATGATGCGCAAGAGCGACGAGTGGAGGTCCAGGGTTGCCAGGAAAATTTGCGCCACGGCGATGACGCCGACGCCGATGCTGCAAAGCAGCCGCGAACCCAGGCGATCGGAAAGCGCGCCGGCGATCGGCGCCATGACCATGATGATCACCGAATCGGCAACGATGATCCAGCCCACTTGCGATGGCGTATACCCCAGCAGGTTCTGCAGAAAAAACGGCAGCAAAAAATTGATCGCCGAGAGCGTGGCGGCGATCAGAAACAGGCTGGTAACGCCGGCGCTGAACTGGCGGATGCGGAACATCGACAGCGTGAGGATCGGCAATTTTGCCTTGGCTTCGACCCGCAACAGGAAGACGCCGGCAATGATCGCGCAGGCGAGGCTGATGAGAAAATTCGGATGGCGCCAGCCGCCGCGCGGCAGTTGGTCGATGGCGTAAATAAACAGGCCGTTGGTCAACAACAGCAGCAATGCGCCGGAAACGTCGATGGGATGGCTCTTCGAATCGGCTGCTCTTTGCATCCGGGTTTCAGGCACGACTTTCCAGGCGAGAAAAGCGCCGGCCAGGCTGAACGGCACATTGATATAGAAGATCCAACGCCAGCCGACGCTGTCGATCAAAAAACCGCCCAGCGACGGACCGGTGAGAAAGCCGATGTGAAAGGCGGTCGAAGTGAGGCCGAGGGCCCGTCCCCGGTCCGCCACCGGCAAGTTGACCGAAACGATGGCGCGGCCATTGGCCGCGATCATCGAGCCACCGATCGCCTGCACGGCGCGGAAAAAAATCAACTGCCCGGTTGTTTGGGTCAGGCCGCAAATCGCCGAAGCGGTGACGAAGATCAGGAAGCCGATGGTGTAAAATCGGCGCCGGCCGAACAGATCGCCGAGCCGGCCCATGGTGATGATCAGACCGATCAACACCAGATCGTAAACCAGAATCGTCCATTGGATGGTCGTAAACGGCGTGTCAAAAATCTTCGCTAAGGTCGGCAGCGCGACGGTGATGGCGCGCTGATCGAGGCCAACCAGAGCTTGGCCGAGACAGACGCTCAGCAGGATCAAATTTGCTGCGTGCTTGGAGTGGATGACTCCCTGGGATTCGACTGACGCGCTCATC
>DASSGE010000002.1:0-2008 GCA_035693605.1 Binatia bacterium | reverse complement strand
GAAGTTACGCCCATCGTGCTGGCATTCAACACTAAATTAGTCGGTCCCGACGACGCGCCCAAGAGTTATCAGGACCTGTTGTTGCCCAAGTGGCGCGGCAAGATGAATTTCGGCAGCGATGAGTACGCCTGGTACTCGGTCATGCTCGACGGCATGGGCAAAGCCAAAGGGATGGATTTCATGCGCGCGCTGGCGCGCCAGCAACTGCATATCCCAGGAGGCAGCAGCATCATGCGCCTGCAATTGATGCTCGCCGGCGAGTCAGCGATGGTGATCGCGGCGCGCGGCCGGCGCGCCACCGAGTATAAAGAAAAGGGCGCGCCGGTGGACTATCGCTTGCTCGATCCCTATCCTGGTGAGCCGAACGGGTTTGCCCTAATGCGCCGGGCGACGCATCCGCATGCTTCGATGCTGTTTATCGACTGGATGCTTTCCGAAGAAGGGCAGACGGTGCTGGCGCAGCAAGTGCCGCGCATCACTTTGCGCAAGGGCGTAAAACAGATTCCCCGTCATCAGGAGCTTTACAAAAAGGATTTCGTCTTTGTCAATCCAGCTTATCTCGGCGCCAATTTGACCGAGCTGATCGCTTCCTATCAAAAGGTGTTTAATATCCGCTAGGCGGTAAGAGTAAAGCTACAGCTCGATGACGATTCGGCAGCGTGGCGGGGGGAGAGATTTCTTGCTGCGCTCGAACTGACGGAATTCGGTTGCTTCACTACTTTTGATGGCTGTTGAAATCACCCGGTTGGGCGCCGGAACCAAATATCCCACCGCAGCGCTCCGCGAGATCGCCGAGACGCTCCTGCGCGCGGTCAAACAAAACCGCGCTGAACTCAGTATCGCCCTGGTTGGCGACCGAGAAATGCGTCCGCTCAATGCCAAGTACCGCAAGAAGGGGAAAACCACCGATGTGTTATCTTTCTTCGTCGATGACCAGCCGACGCCGGGCGTCAAAATACTCGGCGACGTGGTGATCTCTGTCGAACAGGCACGGCGTCAGGCGCGGGACCGCGGCAAGACGCTCAAGAGCGAGATGGTGACTCTGCTGATTCACGGTATTTTGCACCTGCTCGGCTACGATCATGAAAAATCCTTGCGCCAGGCAAAAATCATGCACGCCTACGAACAGAAACTTCACGCCCACCTTTGTGACCGCGGATTATTGTAGCTATAATACCGCCTTAGTCATCAGTTCTCACTGTTCAAAAGAAAGTAACCATGATCGAAGAAACTGCGGAACAACTTACCCACCTCGAAGGGCGCCTGGAGCAGCTGCGGAGGCGGCTTTGACGTCGACAGCAAACAGAGACGTGTCGAAGAGCTGAACCAAATCACCGCCCAGGCGGATTTCTGGAACGACGCCGAGAAAGCCCAAGCCGTCCTCAAAGAACAATCAGCCCTAAAGGCGGTTCTCGCCAATTGGGAAAGACATCAAGCCGATCTTGAAGAGGCGCGGTTTTTTCTCGATGTCGCCAAAGACGAAAAAAGCGAAGAGGCGCTCGGTGAAGCCGCGGCCAAAGTCGCGGCGATCACCAAGGAAATGGCGCAGACCGAATTGACCCAACTGCTTGGGGGTCCCGACGACCGGCGCAACGCGATTGTCACGCTGCATCCCGGTGCCGGCGGCACCGAGGCGCAAGACTGGGCCGAAATTCTTCTGCGCATGTATCTACGCTGGTGCGACCGGCGCGGTTTCCGCAAAGAGATTCTCGACTATCAACCGGGCGAGGAAGCGGGGGTCAAAAGCGTTACCTTCAACGTAACCGGTGACTACGCTTTCGGATACTTGAAAGCGGAAGCGGGGATTCATCGCCTGGTGCGGATTTCGCCGTTCGACGCCAACTCGCGGCGTCATACTTCGTTCGCTTCGGTCTTCGTCTATCCCGAGGTCGACGACGACATTAAGATCGAAATCAATGACGACGATCTGCGCGTCGATACCTACCGGTCGAGCGGCGCCGGTGGCCAGCACGTCAACGTGACCGACTCGGCCGTCCGCATCACCCAC
>DASSGE010000001.1:0-4823 GCA_035693605.1 Binatia bacterium | reverse complement strand
CGGGTATGCAATTGCGGCTTGCCTTCGCGGTCGCGGCGCACCTGGAGCCGGAAATTCTCCTAGTCGACGAGGTGCTCGCGGTCGGCGACGCGCGTTTTCAAAAAAAATGCTTGAGTAAAATGCAAGACGTCGGACAGCAGGGACGCACGGTGCTGTTCGTGTCGCACAACATGACGGCGGTCACCCGGCTCTGTAAGCGCTGCCTGTTGCTCGACCAGGGCCAGCTGGTCAAGGATGGATCTACCCACGACGTCATCGGCGCCTATATGCATTCCGAATCCGGCACAACGGCCAAACGCGAGTGGCGCGACGACAAGACCGCGCCCACAGGTGAGGTAGCGCGTCTGCGCGCCGTCAAGGTCAGCGATTCCAAAGGCAAGGTGAGCGAAGCGATAGACATTCGCGAGTCGGTGCGGGTCGAAATGGAATACGAAGTGCTGCGGCCAGGTACAGTGCTATGGCCGTTCTTTTTGTTTACCAACGAAGAAGGCGTCGTAGCGTTTTCCGCCAACGATCTCGATCCCGATTGGCGCGGACGCGCGCGTCCGCAGGGGCAGTACCGCAGCGTCGCCGAGATTCCCGGAAACCTGCTTGCCGAAGGCATGCTGTTTGTCAGCGCTGGAATGACTACCGACGCGACTGTTCTGGAGTTCTACGAAGCCGAGGCGGTGGCGTTTCACGTCATCGATAGCCTCGACGGCGACTCGGCGCGCGGCGATTATGCCGGCACGATGGAAGGCGTCATGCGACCCATGCTCAAGTGGCAAACGATTTTCAAACGTCCGGCCGGATCAAGCGCTAAAGTCAGAGAACAATATGCCGGAATTGTCCGCTAGGCGAAATCCCAGGGCGCACCGTCACGGCGTCCAGCCGGTGAGTTGAGACAGATTCGCCCATGGTTTTTCTTTCCCGTTCCCGCGAGTGAAAAATATGTCTTATTACTGTCTAGTTGCTTTCGTTTGCAAAGGAGAATGCCGTCATGTTTGTGAGCGTTGTCATGCCAACTTTGAATTCATCGGACACCATCGAAACGCAACTCTCGGCCTTGACGGCGCAGTCTTGGAGCGGCGACTGGGAGGTAATTGTTGCGGACAACGGTTCCACCGATAACACCCGTGCGATTGTCGAGCGCTACCGGTCGCGATTTGTCCATCTTTCTCTGGTCGACGCCTCCGCTCGACGCGGTGCGGCGTATGCGCGTAACGCCGGTGTGCGTGCCGCACGCGGAAAATTCGTGGTTTTTTGCGATGCTGACGACGAGGTGGCGCCCGACTGGCTGGCGGCGATGGCCCGCGCGCTGCGCCGTCATGACTTTGTCGCTAGCCGAATGGACGTCGACAAACTCAATCCTGTCTGGCTGGCAACGAAATTAAACAACGTTCAGGGACACGAACTGCGCCGTGCATTTTATCCGCCTTATTTGAAGCACGCCGGCACCAGTGGCATGGGTGTTAGGCGCGCGATCCACGAAGCCGTTGGTGGCTTTGATGAGAGTCTGAAACAGCGCGAGGATACCGATTACTGCTTCCGCCTCCAGTTGCAAGGAGTCGATTTGGTGTTTGCTGCCGACGCCTTGATCCATATCCGCTACCACGAGCGTTCTCAGGCGCTGTTTCGCCAGGCGCGCCAGTGGGGCTACTATCATCAGCTGCTTTACAAACGTTATCACCGGGGTGAAACGCCCATGGCTTGGGGTGCTTATCTACAGACATGGTGGGACTTGCTGCACGGATGGCAACGTCTGCTCCGCCGGGAAACCCGGCCTGCCTGGATGAAGGCTTTAGGAACTCAGGTGGGCATTTTGCATGGCGCGATTCGTTATGGTGTCCCGCCGGTTTGTGAGCCGGCCCGGGTGACGGCTGTGGCGCCTAGCATGGTGGCAAAATCGAATGTTGATGTTGCTGGATGACACGCGGACCGGGCAGAGGAGCAGAGGATTTTCGCTCAGGCGACTCAAAACAGAAACTTTTAAGATTGGGTTCTTTTAATCGGCGATGTCGATTTACAACAAAATACGCAGTGTGCGCCGGCGTGCGGCGGTCTGGCTGGGCTCCTGGTTATTGGACGAACTGCCGGCGATCGCGCAATCGACCCTGCCGCGCTTTGCCAACCAGCCGCGCAATTTAATCATCGAATGGCCGCGCCGGATCAGTCATCCTGAGATGATCTTTTTCGGAGACAATGTCTGGCTTGGGCCAGGTTGTTTTATAACCGCGGTGTGCGCCTATCCGTCGCCTTCTTTGCAGCATCCCCAACACTCTTTTGAATGCGAAAAATTCACCCCGAGTATCCGCATCGGCAGTCGCGTCACCTGTTCGGGTAATCTCGTCATCGGCGCGGCGCAACTCGTCAGCATTGGCGACGACGTTTTGCTCGCATCGAATGTAACTATTCTCGACAACCAGCATGGTTACAGCGCCGTGAATGTGCCGTACAAGTATCAGCCGCTCGAGCGCATTGCCGCAGTCCACATCGGTGCCGGCTCATGGATCGGCCAAAACGTGGTGATCTTGCCGGGGGTCACGATCGGCGAGATGGCGATCATCGGCGCCAATAGCGTTGTCACTCACGACGTCGCTCCGCGAGCGATCGCCGCCGGCGCGCCGGCGCGGGTGATCAAAATCTGGAACGACACAACCGGCGAATGGCGACCGGCCGAAGAAGTTCAACGTTCAGCATCCAAAAAGCATGCGCCTAACCTTGCGAATCGATCATCGTCCCGACGCTGAGTAATTAAGCAAAATTTTCCGTGGTTTCGCGGCCGCCGCCCGTCTATCAGTGTCCCTGGCTTCGCCGCGATTCGCGTCAGTCCTGATCGGCCTCTATGAAACTCTCCGTTGTCATTCCTTGTTTTAACGCTGCGGCGACACTTCCTGCGCAGCTGACTGCCTTGAGCGCGCAGCAATGGTCCGGCGACTGGGAAGTCATCATCGCCGACAATGGCTCCGACGATGACAGCCGTGCGGTGGCGGCGAGCTATCGCGATCGGGTCCCAGGTCTGCGGGTTGTCGACGCGTCGGACGCGCGCGGCGCAGCTCATGCGCGCAATCGCGGCGCCCGCGAATCGTGCGGCGATGCGATCGCCTTCTGCGATGCAGATGACCAAGTCGGCGCGGGATGGGTGGCAGCCATCGGCGACGCGCTAGCGCGTGAGTGTTTTGTCGCCAGCCGCATGGACTACACGCAACTCAACCGGGGCTTGCTTGGCGGTGGCATGAGTCGTGCGCAAGAGCAGGGGTTACAGCGGATCGGCTACCCACCCTACTGGCTCCATGCCGGCGGCAGCGGTTTGGGCGTTCGCCGCACGGTGCACGAGCAGGTGGGCGGCTTCGACGAGTCTCTGCCGTTTCTCGAAGACACCGATTATTGTTTCCGCATTCAGCGGGCTGGATATCCACTCGTGTTTGTCGCGACAGCGTGCATCCACGTGCGCATCCGGCACGACCCGCGCGCGTTGTTCAATCAAGCGCGCCATTGGGCGCAATATAATGTTCTGATGAACCGGCGCTACGGCCGTGGCGCCGCAATTCCCCACCCGTGGAAAGCCCATGTCCAGGGCTGGCGTAATTTGCTCGGCTGCTTGCCGCGCGTGTTTAGCCGGGAACGACGTCCGGCTTGGTTGAAATCTTTGGGTACGCAAATCGGTTTACTCGAAGGCGCCATACGTTATCGCGTGCCGCCGGTTCGGTGAAGTACCGTGATTGAATATGCGAGTGCGCCGATCTTATCCCTAAGCGGCGTCCTTTGGATTACCGAGCGCCAGCTTGAACTCTCAGGCTGATGTGTGGCCGTGGCCGCTGTTTAACCCCATCTTTTTCCAAGCCCGATCGATATTTTTTATGATTGACGCACCGCTTCACAATCCCGCCGGAGATTTTATGAAAACGCTACATCGAACACCGAAAATGCTCGCCCGTGCTGTTTTACGAAGAATGGCACAGCCCATCAGCAGTATGGCCTGTGCGCTGGCCGGTGCCATTTGCTCGGTCAGTACCGCTGCGCCCGCAGTCGCGCTGACTTTCGACGACGGACCGAACCGTGAGGTAACCCCCAAAGTGTTGCGCATCCTGCGGCGCCATGACGCGCGCGCGACGTTTTTTATGGTCGGGGAGAATGCCCAGAGAGAGCTGCCGCTGGTACGGCGCGTGGCCGAGGAGGGCCATGCCATCGGCAATCATACCTGGGGCCATTTATCGCTGCCGCTCCTAACCGCGGCGGAGCGCTGGGCGCAGCTACGCGCCTGCCAAACTGTCCTTGCGCCCTACGGCGCATTGTTGTTCCGGCCGCCTTACGGTCAACAATCCTGGCATAGCCGCTGGCAGAGTCTTCACCTCGGTTACGAAGTGGTCGCCTTCAGTCTGCATGTCGAGGATTGGCTGGAGCGCGACGTTAAATGGATGGCAGCGCGGCTGATCGAACGCACCCGGCCGGGCAGTATCATTATTCTGCACGATAATATCTATCGCAACGTATTGCCTCATGGTCAGTTGGACCGCCGGCCCATGCTCGCTGCGCTGGATCGCGCCCTGGCAGAATTGCGCCGGCATTATAACTTCGTCACCATTCCCGAATTGCTGCTTCAAGGCAGCCCTGTGCGGGCCAACTGGTACAACCCCTGCCCACCGGAGCTCGAAACTGCGCTGCGGCGCCACATTGAAGAGCAGCATAAAAGCGAGAAGATTTTAGCGGTAGCCGGGCAGTTATCGTGAACAGCGCTTGCGCCATCAAGCCAACCCTGCGATTCGCTGAGAACTCTCTAAGCCGACGAGGCCGCCGTCGACGCTCGGCCTCCCGGATCACGCCGTCCTTAACATTTCACTATT